>CAJBIS010000089.1 GCA_903953195.1 uncultured Actinomycetes bacterium | reverse complement strand
GGGTGGGAAGGTCGCGCTCACGGAACCGCTCGTACGACCAGACCCCGCCGAGTTCCGGCAGGTCCGGGTGGTCGAGGACGGGCAGGAACACCGTGCCGGTGACGCCGTCGACGGTCCACTCGGCGGTCTCGTAGAACGAGTCCTCCCACTCGGTCACCAACTGGTGGTCGGCGTCGCTGATCGGACCCACGAGGTCGATCTCGCAACGCGCCGCCGGGTCGTGCAGCAGGACCGGGTAGTCGCGGTCGACGAGTTCGGCCGGATACCAGCCGTCCAATGTTGCCGGGCGGGCCGGGACCGACCGACCGAGGAGCGCCTCGACGACCTCTGGCGAGCGCAGCGTTCCGTAGGCGATCAACCAGCGCACCCGCGGCTCCGACGTTCTGCGCCCGCAGCGTCAGGCCGCCGGCGGTTCCTCGTTGAAGTACTTGCGGTACAGCGCGGCGTAGGTGCCGTCGGCCTTCGCCTCGGCGATGCCGTTGTTGAGGAGATCGAACGTGGCGCGGTCGCCGCCCTTGGCGGTCGCGTACGCCAACTGCTGTTCGGTCGGCACGGTGGCGGCGATCACGAGCGACGGATCGCGGTTCGCGACCACGATGGCGGCCGGTTCGGGAATCAGCACCGCATCGACGTCACCGCTCTGCATCGCCGCGGCCAGCTGCTCGTTCGTGGAGTACTCCTTGACGGTCGAGCCGACCGGACGGTTGTCGTTGGTGAAGGCCTTCGCGCCCGAGGCGGTGCGCACGCCGATGGTCTTGCCGCGCAGGCTCTCGAGCCCCCCGGCGCCGACGTCCGAACCGGCGGGCACCACGATCGCCAGGTCGACGTTGAAGTAGGGCTCGGTGAAGTCGACCTCCTCTGCCGCTTCGGGGGTGATCGTGAAGGCGCCCACGATCGCGTCGCACAGGCCGACATCGACGGCGTCGGCCTGACGGTCCAGAGGTTGCTCCTCGATCACCAGCGGACGCCCGGCCTTGTCGGCGATCGACTGGGCCAGATCGATCGAGAAGCCGGTGTAGCCGGTCGGGGTCGCCGCGTCCGGGTCGGCGAAGGTCATCGGGGGGTAGCCCGAGTTGGTGCAGCCCACGAGCGGGCGCACGCCACTCGCCTCGGCGGCCGCGGCGACGGCGGGGTTGGGACTCGGGATCGGACGTCCCGAATCGTCGCACGGCACCTGCTCGCCGGCGGGCAGGGCTCGTTCCATCCGGTCGAGCGATTTCTCGATCGCGCTCGGCTTCACGCGGATGATGCCGGAGAACGGCTCCTCGAGTTGTTCGACCATGAAGAGCGTGCTTCCGAGCAGCAGCGCGAGCGCGCCGACGAGGCCGAGCACGAACCCCCGACGCATGTCGGTGACGGCGAAGGTGGCGAGCGCGAGAACGACGAAGATCATGGCGCTCAGCATCAGGATCACGGTGAACAGCGGCAGGTGCGGTTCGGCGTCGTAGATGCGTGATGCCCGGGCCTCGGTCTGCTGCCGGTTGAGCGACACGACCTGGCCGACGACCGAACCCGGACCCTCGATGATCTTGGGGATCTCGCGGTTGAACTCGCCCGTCCACCAGTCGACGGCCCGGGACTGGCCGGCCTCGTTGCTCAGTGAGGGGAATTCGATGCGACTGACGGCTCGGGCGTAACAGATGGCGGTGGCCTGCAGCGGGGCGCCGCCGTCATCGGGGAGCAGTCCGGCGTTCTCGTAGAGCAGTTCGACGGCGTTGGCCTCCTGGCTCGCCGCCTGCGACCCACGCTGGAAGGTGCTGTTCGCCTGCGCGATGACGAGCGCGCTCACGAACACCGCCAAGGTGATGATCGGACCGAGGATCGCCTCGGTCTTCACGCCCTGGAAGTCACCCCGGTACAGCGGCCCCACCCGCGGCCGGAGCACGAAGACGCCCAGCAGCAGGGCGCAGATGGCAGCGGGGATGGCCCAGATCACGTCGTTACTCTGCGACGTTCAGACCGGGGCGTGCAAAACCGTGCTCGATGCGCGTTCGCCTCAGCGCAGGCGCCACTCGATGCGCTTGCCCGACGTGAACGCCGCCTGCCCCCCGGCCAGCGACGCCTCGCTCGTGCCGAGGCCGACGAGGGGGCCGCCCATGCTCAGCGCCTGCGAGCGCGTGAGTTCGAGGCCGGCCCAGATCGATCGGACGGTGCCCTCGACGGCGAGCGCGGGCGCGGACGCGATCGCGCTGGCACAGCGGGTCGCCGCGGCGAGCAGTTCGCTGCCGGGAACCACCTCGGACACGAGTCCGATCTGGTGGGCCCGTTCAGCCGACAGGCGTTCGTGGTTGCCCATGAGCGACATGCGCATGATCTCGCCGAACGGCATGCGCTGCATCATGTGGATCGGCTCGAGCGTCGCGCACATGCCGTACGTGACGTGCGGGTCGAAGAACGTCGCGTGGTCGGCGGCGATGATGAACTCCACCTCGCCCAGCAGGTAGAACGCGCCGCCGCACGCCATGCCGTTCACGGCGGCGACGACCGGCTTCCACAGGTCGGCGGTCTTCGGGCCCAGCCAGTCGCCCGGGTCGTCGAAGTGGAACGGCGTGGACGCGAACCCGACGCGGTGCTCGTCGTCGTCGAGTGCCGCGGCATCGCCGCCCATCTGCTCGGCCCGGTCGATCCCGGTGCAGAACGACTTGTCGCCGGCGCCGGTCAGGACGATGCAGCGGACGGGGTCGTGCAGTCGGAGTGCTCGCCACAGGTCGTGGAGCTCGCGCTGCATGGTCCGGTTGAACGCGTTGTGGACGTCCGGGCGGTTCAGCGTGACGACGGCGACGCCGTCGTCGTGTTCGACGTAGCTGATGGTCTCCCAGTCGCGGGCGTTCGGGTCGGACACGGTGGCTCCTCAGGGTGTCGTCGTGACGGCGCCACGATACCGGCGAGCCGGTTGATCAGGCCTCCGGAGCGGCGTCGTCCATGCGGCGGATCACCATCGCAGCACCGCCGAGCACCGCGATCGCGGCAACCGCCGCGGTCGCCTCGTGCAGTTGACCGGCGATCTGGAGCACGCCGAACGTGACCAGCATCAGCACTGCTGCGGCACCGTGCACCTTGGCGCGCCGGCGCGCGAGGCGGCTGCTGATGCTGACGTTGAGCACGGCGAACGAGGCCGAGATCACGATGAGCGGGATGAGGATCATCCGCATGTACTTCGCGTCGACGGCGTTCACCGCAGGGTTCAGGATCAGCGACAGTCCCACGGCGAGGCTCATGAGCGACACCTGGAGCGGCAGGTGGGCGGCGATCCACCAACGCCGCTGCCGCGTGCCCTCGGGCAGTCCCGATGGCGAGATGTCGGTGAAGTACAGCCACCAGATCACGTAGATCACCGCGAACGTGAGGGGCAGGCCGATCAGGTCGACCCGGTCCAGCGGCTCCTCGGACGCGACGAGTCCGATCTTCAG
>CAJBIS010000088.1 GCA_903953195.1 uncultured Actinomycetes bacterium | reverse complement strand
TGGACGAGACCACCGATGCCGTCGCCGCCTGCCAGAGCCTCGTTCGGTTCTTCGCCCGCGAGTCGTGCGGCAAGTGCACGCCCTGCCGAGAGGGCACGACCTGGGAGGAGAAGATCCTCCAGCGCATCCTCGACGGCCACGGGCGCCCGTCCGACATCGATCTGCTGCTCGACGTCGCCGACAACATCAGTCCGGGCCCGTACCCCGTCGCTGCGGATCCCGCGCAGGGGCTCGACGCCGTGCCGTTCCCGCCGAAGCAGACGACCATCTGCCCGCTCGGTCCGTCCTCGGTCGCCCCGATCACCTCGGCCATCCGTCGGTTCCGATCGGAGTTCGAGGCCAAGATCACGCGCCGGGATCCGATCCCGGTGGCGGTCGCCGCGGAGGCGCCCGTCGCAGCGGGGGAGGTGGACCATGTCTGAGCGGCCTCGCCCGGTGGAGATCACCGACCCCGTGAGCATCACCGTCGACGGTCGCACCGTCGAGGTGCAGAACGGCGAACTGCTCATCGACGCGTGCGAGCGCAACGACGCCTACATTCCGCGCTTCTGCTACCACCCGCGCATGCAGCCGGTCGGCATGTGCCGGATGTGTCTGGTCCAGGTCGACACCGGCCGTGGTCCGGCGCTGCAGCCGAGCTGCATGATCAACGTCGCGCCCGACATGGTCGTCGACACCACGTCGGAGCTCGTCGCCAAGGCCCAGGACGGCGTGCTCGAGTTCCTGCTCGCCAACCACCCGCTCGACTGCCCGGTGTGCGACAAGGGCGGCGAGTGCCCGCTGCAGGACCAGACGATGGCCTACGGCCCCGGCGAGTCACGGTGGGTCGAGGAGAAGCGGCACTACGAGAAGCCGATCGAGATCTCGCCGCTGGTGCTGCTCGACCGTGAGCGCTGCATCCTCTGCGACCGCTGCACCCGTTTCGCCTCCGAGGTCACCGACGACCCGTTGATCCACTTCATCAACCGGGGCTCGAACACCGAGGTCAACACCTTCCCCGGCGAGCCGTTCAGCTCGTACTTCTCGGGCAACACCGTGCAGATCTGCCCGGTCGGCGCCCTCACCGGATCGCCCTACCGCTTCCGTGCGCGCCCGTGGGATCTGGAGCGTGTCGAATCGACGTGCACGTCGTGCTCCGTCGGGTGTCGCGTGACGGTCGAGTCGAGCCGGGACGAACTGCTGCGCTTCAACGGCGTGGACTCCGACCCCGTCAACTGGTCGTGGCTCTGCGACAAGGGTCGCTTCGGGTTCGAGGCGGTCAACTCCGAGGACCGCATCACCGAACCCCTGCGACGCGGTGCCGGGGACAGCTTCGAACCGGCTCGGTGGTCCGAGGCGCTGCAGGCCGCGGCGGCGGCGATCCGGTCGTCGCTCGATGCCGGCGGTCCCGACTCGGTCGCCGTCATCGGGGGGTCTCGTCTGACCGATGAGTCGGCGTACGCGTGGGCGCAGCTGGCGACCTCGATCATCGGCACCGGTCACGTGGATGCGCAGCTCGGTGACGGGCTCCCCGCCTCGGTGTTCGATCTGCCGGGCGCGACGATCGACGAGGTGTGCACGCCGGGCGGCACCGTGCTCTACCTGGGTCCCGACCCGAAGGACGAACTGCCGGTCCTGTTCCTGCGCCTCAAGCATGCGGCGCTCGTCGACGGTGCGAAGCTCGTCGAGGTGACGCCGGTGGCCACGAGCCTCGAGCGGTACGCCACCCACTCACTTCACCCACGCCCCGGCGAGCTGCCGGCCGTGATCGCGGCGCTCGTCTCCGGTGACGTCCCCGATGACGGTGTCGCCGGCGTCGGCGCCGACGAGCTGCGGGCCGCCGCGGCCACCGTCGCCGAGGCCGGTGGATCGCTCCGGGTGGTGCTCGGTCGTTCCAACCTGGCGGAGTCGCCGCAGGTGGTGCTCGACGCCGCCGCCGTGCTCGCCGCCATCGACGGTGTGACCTTCCTGCCGGCGCTCCGGCGAAGCAACGTTCGTGGTGCGGTCGTCGCCGGCCTGACCCCGACGGGCTCGGGCCTCGACACCGTGGGCATCCTCCGCGCGGCTGCCGAGGGTCGGATCTCGACGCTGGTGCTGCTCGGCGCCGACCCGCTCAGCGACGCGCCGGATCGCGAGCTGGCGACACGGGCGCTCGACCGGGTCGACACGATCATCGCCGTCGACCAGTTCGCCCACGCCTCGGTCCGTCGTGCCCACGTGGTGTTCCCCGCCGCGGCATTCGGTGAGGTCGACGGCACGACCACGAATCTCGAGGGTCGAGTGACCCGGCTGCGCGCCAAGGTCACGTCGCCGGGAACGGCGCGGGTCGACTGGGCCGTGGCGGTCGATCTGGCCCGGGCACTCGGCGCCGACCTGGGTGCGTCGTCGGTCGAGGCGCTCCGCGACGCCCTCGTCGCCGCCACGCCGGCGCTCACGGGCACGACGTGGTCCGAGCTCGACGACCCGGCGAACGCCGACGGCGTGCTGTCGGACCTGTCCGGCGGCACGTTCGATCCGGGTCCGGCGGCCGAGGTGCCGCAGGTCGACAGCTACTCGCTGCGGCTGGTCCTCACCCGGGAGCTCTACGACGGCGGCGAACTGCTCGCCCGCAGTTCGTCGATGGCCGGACTCGCCCACGGCGCGACCGTCGGCATCTCGAGTGGCGACGCCGAACGTCTCGGCATCAGCTCGGGAACCGAACTGCTGGTCCGCGGTGAGCGCGGCTCGTTCCGTCTGCCGGCGCGCGTGAGCAGCGGGATCCCCCGTGGCTCGGCGCACCTCGTGCACCGACTCGAGGGCAGCGACGCCATCACGCTGTTGTCCGCCGATGAGGTGGCCTGCGACGTCCGGGTGGAGATCGCCTGATGGACCCGCTGCTCACCGGAGGCATCGGCTGGGCCGAGATCGGCATCGTCCTGTTGAAGGTCGTCGTCGCCTTCGCGGCGCTGATGGTCGGCGTGATGCTCATGGTCTGGTTCGAGCGCAAGCTCATCGCCGACATGCAGAACCGCCTCGGGCCCAACCGTGCGGGTCCGTTCGGGCTGCTCCAGACGCTCGCCGACGGCATCAAGTTGTTCTTCAAGGAGGATCTCCAGCCGGAACGGTCCGACCCGTTCGTGTTCAAGCTGGCGCCCTACCTGTCGCTGGTTCCGGCGTTCCTGGTGTTCACGGTGATCCCGATCGCCGGCAACTTCAACGACGGCAACGACGGCGTGGTGACCCTGCTCGGCCATGAGACGCTCATGCAGGTCGCCGACCCCCAGATGGGCATCCTGTTCGTGCTCGCCATGAGCTCGGTCGCCGTCTACGGCATCATGCTCGCCGGCTGGTCGTCGGGCTCGAAGTACCCACTGCTGGGTTCGGTCCGGGCCTCGGCACAGATGGTGTCGTACGAGGCGGCGCTCGGCCTGTCCGTCGCCGCGGTCCTGTTGTTCGCCGGCACGCTGAGCACCAACGGCATCGTCGCGGAGCAGTCCGGGTGGCGCTGGAACATCTGGATGACGTTGCTCGTGCCGTTCCTCGTCTTCGTCGTGGCCTCCACCGCCGAGCTCAACCGCCCGCCGTTCGACCTCGTCGAGGCCGAACAGGAGCTCGTCGGCGGCTTCCACACCGAGTACTCGTCGATCCGTTTCGCACTGTTCTTCCTCGCCGAGTTCATGAACACCGTCACCATGTCCGCGGTGATCGTCACGCTGTTCCTCGGCGGACCGGCCGGTCCGATCCCGTCGGGCGCTCCGGGCTGGGTGCAGGACTACGCGCTCCCGTTCATCTACTTCTTCGGGAAGCTCGTGATCTTCCTGTTCATGTACGTCAGCTTCCGGGCCACGCTGCCCCGGTTCCGGTACGACCAGCTCATGGACCTGGGCTGGAAGTTCCTGATCCCGCTGGCCCTCGGCTGGTTCCTGTTCCTGACGGCGATCAAGGTGGCGGGCGACCAGGGGTGGAACCCGGTCGTCGCCGGAGTCGGTGCCCTCGTGGTGATCCTGATCGGGGCCGCGCTGTTGCGGTCGTCGATCCGCGCCTCGGAGGGCGCCGAACTCGAGGACGTCACCGCGGTCGGCGCGGATGCCGGAGGTGATCGCTGATGGGCTATCTCGACGGGTTCAAGATCACCATCAAGAAGTGGGCGGGCACGCGGACGGACTCCGGGCGCCGCATCACGCTCGAGTATCCGGAGCAGGTCCGGCCGAAGCCCCCACGGTTCCACGGTCGCCACGTCCTCAACCGCTACGAGGACGGGATGGAGAAGTGCATCGGCTGCGAGCTCTGCGCCGGTGTCTGCCCCGCCAAGTGCATCTACGTGCGCGGCAAGGACAACGATCCCGAGAACCCGACGTCCCCGGGCGAGCGGTTCGGATTCGTCTACGAGATCAACTACCTGCGCTGCATCCACTGCGACCTGTGCGTCGAGGCGTGCCCGACGCAGGCGATCACCGAGTCGAAGCTCTTCGAGTTCGCGTTCACGAACCGTGCGGACGCGATCTACACCAAGGCCGAGCTCGTGGTCGGTGACGACGGCCGCCCCCAGCAGTTGCCGTGGGAGAACTGGGACGGCGGGTTCGACCCGGCGCAGGACACCTCGGGATGGATGCGGGCGACCTCGCCCGGTGGCAACGCCGAGTTCGAGGGCATCGTCGCCTGGGCGGGCGAGCTGGGATACGGCGTGCGCCCGGCCGAGGGCGGGCAGCCGCTCGAGGCCGAGCAGCGCGCGACGCGCGCCGCGGCGCACGACGACCACGACGACCACGGCGGTGGCCACTGATGCGCGTCGAGGTCTTCACGTTCCTGGTGGCCGGCGCCATCTGTCTCTTCGGCGCCTTCGGAGTCGTGCTGTTCCGCAACCCGGTGCACAACGCGCTGAGTCTGGTGGCGACGCTCTTCGGCGTGGCCGTGCTGTTCATCGCCCAGGAGGCCTACTTCCTGGCTGCGATCCAGGTGATCGTCTACGCGGGCGCGATCGTCGTGCTGTTCCTGTTCGTGATCATGTTGTTGGGGGTCGACCGCGCCGAGGCGCTGGAGAGCGACCCGTTCACCGGACGGCGGATCGCTGCGATCATCGGCGGCGTGGCGCTGCTCGGCGACAGCCTGGCGGTGCTGCTCGCCGCCGGCCAGCGGGCCACGGGGGCGGAGTCGGCGACGGCCCCGCTCGATCCGGCCCTCGGTGACGTGGAACGCCTCGGTCGGGTGCTGTTCACCGACTACGTGTTCGCCTTCGAGATCACGGCCCTGTTGTTGACCGTTGCGGTCATCGGCGCCGTGGTGCTGACCCGCCGCACGGTCGGCGAGCCGATCGACCTGGTGGACTTCCCCGACGGCACGGCCCTCGAGGCGTGGGAGGCCGATCACCTCGTCGACATGGTCGATGCCGACGAGGATGCCGCCGACGATGCCGAACTCGACGACCGGCTCGGGGACGACGTCGCCGAGGATTCCGCCGACGCGGCCGACGACGAGGTCGTGTCCTGATGTTCACGTTCACCGACACCTGGTACCTGGTCCTCGCAGCGGCGATCTTCGCGATCGGCGCGGTGGGCCTCATCGTCCGACGCAATCCGTTGGTCATGTTCATGTGCGTCGAGTTGATGCTCAACGCCGTGAACCTCACGTTCGTGACCTTCAGTCGGATGCTGAACGACGTCGGCGGTCAGGCCGTCGTGTTCTTCGTGATGGTGGTGGCAGCGGCGGAAGTGGTGGTCGGTCTGGCCATCATCGTGGCGATCATGCGTCGGCGTGAGGGCGCCAACGCCGACGACATCTCGTTGATGAGGGGCTGAGGATGGATCAGGTGTGGCTCATCCCGGCCTTCCCGCTCGCCGGCTTCCTGCTGCTGGTGCTCGCCGGTCGCAGACTCGGTGACCCGAAGGCCGGCTGGCTGGCGACGCTCGCGGTCGCGGGCTCGTTCGTGGCCTCGGTCGCGCTGTTCCTGTCGCTGCGTTCGCAGCCCGAGGACGCCCGTCAGATCGCCGAGACCCTGTGGACGTGGATGCCCGCGGACTCGTTCCAGGTGTCGTTCGGCTTCCTGTTCGACGAACTCAGCGCCCTGATGTGCCTCTTCATCACGGGCGTCGGCGCGCTGATCCACCTGTACGCCATCGGGTACATGCGTGACGACCCGGAGTTCCCCCGGTTCTTCACCTACCTCAATCTGTTCGTCGCCTCGATGCTGCTGCTGGTGCTCGGCGACAACCTGATCCTCACCTTCCTCGGCTGGGAGGGTGTGGGGGCCTGCTCGTACCTGCTCATCTCGTTCTGGTTCACCGATCCGGCGAATGCCTCGGCGGGCAAGAAGGCGTTCGTCACGAACCGCATCGGCGACTTCGGCTTCATGCTGGGAACGTTCCTGGTGTTCGTCACCTTCGGCACGATCGACTACCTGGAGATCGCCGAGGCGGCGCCGGGAGTGGCCGCAGCGACGGCGACGGCGATCGCCCTGCTGTTCTTCCTCGCGGCCACCGGCAAGTCGGCGCAGCTGCCCCTGTTCGTCTGGCTGCCCGACGCGATGGCCGGTCCGACGCCGGTGTCCGCGCTGATCCACGCGGCGACCATGGTGACGTCGGGTGTCTTCCTGCTGACCCGACTGAGCCCCATCCTGGAGCGAGCCGGATGGGCGAACGACCTGATCGCGTGGGTGGGCGCGCTCACCGCGCTGCTGGCCGCCGGCGCGGCACTCGCCCAGAACGACATCAAGAAGGTGCTGGCCTACTCGACGGTGTCGCAGCTCGGCTTCATGTTCATTGCGATCGGCTCGCAGAACTACGTGGGCGCCCTGTTCCACATGATCACGCACGCCTTCTTCAAGGCGCTGCTCTTCCTGGGTGCCGGCGCCGTCATCTACTCGATGGCCCACGAACAGGACATGCGGCGCTACGGCAACCTGCGCAAGTACCTGCCGATCACGTTCATCACGATGGGGATCGGTTGGGTGGCGATCAGTGGCATCCCGCCGTTCGCCGGGTTCTGGTCCAAGGACGAGATCCTGGCCGGATCGTTCAACGTGCAGCCGGCGGGACAGCTGCTGTGGCTGGTCGGACTGGTGACGGCGATCCTGACCGCGTTCTACATGACCCGCCTGATGATCATGACGTTCTTCGGTGGTGCCGAACAGTGGCGTTCGGACGCCCCCGAGTCGTTGCCCGAGGTCCCGGACGACGTCGATGCCGTGGACGCTCACGCCCACGCCGCCCATGGGGACGATGACCACGCCCACGACGACCACGGGCACGGCCACCACCTGACGCCGGAGCACACGCCGCGCGAGGCGCCGGCCCTCATGTTGGCGCCGCTGGTCGTGCTGTCCGTGTTCGCAGCGGTCGGTGGTGTCCTGAACCTGCCCTTCGCCGACCGGCTCCACGTGCTCGAGAAGTGGGTCGAACCCGTGATCTCCGGCGAGCACGAGCTGCCGCCTGCCGGAGTCCAGTGGATCCTCGCCATCATCTCGATCATCGGCGCGGTCACCGGCGTGTTCCTCGCCTACCGGGTGTACCAGCAGCGCAAGGTCGACGCCGCCAAACTCGAACGTCCGGTGCTGGCCAACGCCTGGTACATCGACGCCACCTACGCCGATGTGGTCGGCGGTCCCGGCGAGGCGGCGTTCCAGGGCATCGCCGACTTCGACCACGACGTCGTCGACGCTGCCGTCGTCGGCGTCGGTACGGGGACCGGCGGACTCGCGAAACGCCTTCGACCGCTGCAGAGCGGCTTCGTCCGGAGCTACGCGTTCGGCATCGGTGTCGGTGCGGTGGCGCTCGTCGCCTTCGCGGTCCTGAGGATGAGCCTGTGATCGCCGGAGCGCAGACCGCGCAGGCCTGGTTGATCCCGGCCATGATCCTGGTCCCGTTCGTCGGCGCGGGCGTGCTGGCACTCCTGCCCGCGCGGCGCACCGATCTGTTCCGTCCGGTGGCGCTGCTCGTCAGCGTGGCCGCCGGCGTGCTCGCCATCTACCTGCTGACGCAGTTCCAGGCCTCCGACCCGGGCTTCCAGTTCGAGGTCGACCAGCCGTGGATCAAGGATCTCGGTATCTCGTTGACCTTCGGTGTCGACGGGATCTCGCTGTTCCTGGTGGTGCTGACCGGCGTGATCTTCCCGATCGCGCTGTTGGGGTCGAAGCCGCATCACGATCCGAAGCCGTACTACACGTGGCTGCTCGTGCTGATGGGCGCATCGATGGGCGTGTTCTGCGCGCTCGACCTCGTCCTGTTCTTCGTGTTCTTCGAGCTGGTGCTCGTCCCGATGTACTTCCTGATCGGCCTGTGGGGCTACGGGGAACGCGTCTACGCCGCCACCAAGTTCTTCCTCTACACGATGTTCGGCTCCGCGCTGATGCTGGTCGGCCTCGTGGCCACTGCGGTGCTGCACCAGCGAGGCGTCGGTGGCCAGCTCACGTTCAACCTGGTGGACATCGCCGCGAACCCCGGGTTCTCGACGAACGCCGGTCGTCTGATCTTCGCGTCCTTCGCCATCGCGTTCGCCATCAAGGTGCCGCTCGTGCCGTTGCACACGTGGCTGCCTGACGCCCACACGCAGGCGCCGACCGCGGGCTCGGTGATCCTCGCGGCCGTGATGCTCAAACTCGGCACGTACGGGTTCCTCCGGTTCGGGCTCTACCTGTTCCCCGAGGCCGCGGTGTGGGCCAAGCCGGTGCTGATGACACTCGCGGTACTCGGCATCACCTACGGCGCCATCGCCGCCACGATGCAGACCGACCTGAAGCGACTCGTCGCCTACTCCTCGGTGGCCCACCTGGGCTTCATCGTGCTGGGCATCTTCAGCCTCACCGTGGTCGGCATCGAGGGCGGCATCCTCGTGATGGTCAACCACGGCATCACGACCGGAGCGCTGTTCCTCCTGGTCGGCATGATCTACGAGCGGCGACACACCCGCGAGATCGCCGACCTCGCGGGTCTGCAGAAGTCCGCGCCGATCCTCGCCGCCGTCTTCACCATCGTGATGTTGGCGTCCGTCGGTCTGCCCGGTCTCAACGGCTTCCCGGGCGAGCTCCTGGCGCTCCTCGGTGCCTTCCAGACGTCACGGGTCTGGGGCGTCATCGCTGTCACCGGTGTGATCCTCGCCGCCCTGTACATGTTGTGGGCCTACCAGCGAACCTTCCACGGCAGGGCGACCGGTGCGAACGCGACCATGCCCGACATGCGTCTCCCCGAGATGCTCGTGATGGCCCCGCTCGTCGCGCTCATCGTGTTCCTGGGTCTGTTCCCCGGGGTCATGATCGACCGGATGGAGCCGTCGGTGAAGGCGCTCATGGCCCACGTCGACGAGCAGGTCGACTCGTTCCAGCAGACCACCTACACGTTCGTGGGTCCGGCCGAGGCCCGGTCGGGTGAGGGTGGCGGCGAGCACGGCGGCAGCGACCACGGCGGCGGCGAGCAGGGCGCCGGCGGCGAGCAGGGTGGCGAGCAGGGCGCCGGTGGCGAGCAGGACGGTCGCCAGCAGGACGGAGGCGGGCGATGACCGGTCTCCTCGCGTTGCTCGCCCAGTCGGGCGAGCCGATCGCCCCGGTGGTCGAGCAGTTCGTGACGCCGTCCATCGACGTCTCGATGATCCTGCCGAACCTGGTGCTGATGCTGGGTGGCATCCTGCTGCTCACCCTGGTGTCGGTCCTCAAGGGTCGGGTGCCGTCCTGGCTCTTCCCCGTGTGGACGATCTCGACCGCGGTCGCCGCCATCTGCACCGTCGTGCCGCTGTGGCAGCGCTTCGGTGAGACGGGCCCGGAGACGGGAATGGGCGGATCGGTCGGGCTCGACGGCTTCTCGCTGTTCGCGACCATCGAGATCTGTCTCGCGGTGATCTTCGGCGCCCTGCTCCTGTCGGACTATCTGCGCCGTGAGCGCCTCGAGAGCCCCGAGTGGTACGTCCTCGTGCTGCTGTCGGCGTCCGGCGCGGTGACCATGGTGTCGGCCGACGACCTCATCGTCCTGTTCGTCGGACTCGAGATCCTGTCGGTCGCCGTCTACGTGCTCAGCGCCATGCATCGCCGGCGGCTGTCCTCGCAGGAGGCGGGCCTCAAGTACTTCGTGCTCGGCGCGTTCTCGTCCGCGTTCCTGCTCTACGGCATCGCGCTCACCTACGGCGCGACCGGGTCCACGAATCTGGCGGACATCCAGGAGTACCTGAGCGTCAACCTGATCGCCCAGAACGCGCTGCTGCTCGGCGGACTGGCGCTGATGCTGGTCGGATTCGGCTTCAAGATCGCCGCGGTGCCGTTCCACACGTGGGCGCCCGACGTCTACGAGGGCTCGCCCACGCCGGTCACCGCCTACATGGCGGCCGCGGTGAAGGTGGCGGCGTTCGGTGCGCTGCTCCGGGTCTTCGTGGTGGCGCTCGGACCGTCGTACCAGCAGGAGTGGCAGCCGGCGATCGCCGCGCTCGCGGTGCTCAGCCTGATCGTGGGTGCGCTCGGCGCGATCGCGCAGTCGAACGTGAAGCGCATGCTCGCGTACTCCTCCATCAACCACGCCGGGTTCATCCTGCTCGGCGTGCTCGCGGCGTCGGCGGCCGGAACCGAGGCGGCGCTCTTCTATCTGCTCGCCTACACGTTCATGGCGGCCGGCAGCTTCGCCGTGGTGATGGTGGTGTCCCGTACCGGTGAGCACCATCAGTCGCTCGACGACTATCGCGGTCTCGGCACCGTGCGGCCGGGACTGGCACTCATCTTCACCGTCCTGCTGCTCTCACAGGCCGGCGTGCCGCTGACCGTCGGCTTCATCGCGAAGTTCTACGTGGTCACCGCCGCGGTCGAGTCCGGCTTCGGTTGGGTCGCCGTGGTGGCCATGCTCACGGCGGTGATCTCGGCGTTCATGTACCTGCGCATCGTCGCCACGATGTACTTCGGTGACGCGCCCGAGGGCGCCGTCCGCCTGCGGATCCCTGCCGCCACGGGTGTGGCACTCGGACTCGCCCTGGCGGGCGTCCTGCTGCTCGGCATCGTGCCGGGGCCCGTCACGAACATGGCGCACGCCGCCGTGGCCCAGCTCGTCGCCGTCGGCCGCTGACGTCGCCGCCGGTCCGAGCGGCGCCCAGGGGTGCGGCTGACGTGGTCTGCACCGCTGCACCTGAGCGCACGCGGCATGCTGTGGGGGTGAGCGAGTCCAGCGGAGCAGCCGCGTGAGTTCGACGGGTGCCGCCTTCGCAGCGGATCCCGATCAGGGCACGCCGACAGCGACCGAGGTGCCCACCTGGGCCGGCGTCGTCTGCGGACTGCTCGCCGCGCTGGGCGGGTTGGCGTCGGCCGAGCTGCTGGCCGGGCTCTGGGATCGCTGGCGTTCGCCGGTGGTGACCGTGGGCGACCGTGTCGTCGATCTGGTGCCCGCACCGGTCAAGGACTGGGCGATCCGGACGTTCGGGACCAGCGACAAGGTGGTCCTGATCACCTGCACGCTGGTGATCCTGGCCATCGCGGCGTCGGTCGTGGGTGTCGCCGCGGTCCGGGGACGTCGGCGCGGTGCCGTCGCCGCGGTTGCGGTGTTCGCCGCGCTCGGCGCGCTGGCGTCGCTCGGGCGGGGGAGCAGCGGGATCGTGGCCGTGGTGCCGAGCGTCGTCGCCGGCGTGGTGGCCGCCGGGCTGTTGGTGCTCCTCTCGGACCGGGCCCGGGCGATGGTCGTCGAACCCGGTGCCGCCGGGGTCGTCGATGATCGCGTCGTGTCGATGCGGGCGCTGCAGGCGGGGAGCCGACGTCGTTTCCTCGGGGTCGCCGCCGGCGTCGGCGTGGCCTCGGTCGCCGTCGGCGGAGTCGGCCGCTGGCTGCAACAGCAGGCCGCCGTGACGGTGGAACGCCTGAAGGTGGTCCTGCCCCGCCCGGTGAGTCCGGCACCGCCGGTGCCGGCCGCGGTGTCGGTCGGCGTCGAGGGTGTCGCGCCGTTCATCACGCCGACCCCCGACTTCTACCGCATCGACACGGCGCTCGTGATCCCCCAGGTCGACTCGTCCGACTGGTCGTTGTCGGTGACGGGGTACGTGGACCGACCGCTGACGCTGACCTACGCGGATCTCCTCGCACGTCCGATGATCGAACGCGTCGCGACCATCGCCTGTGTGTCGAACGAGGTGGGTGGCGATCTGATCGGTACGGCGATGTGGCTCGGCTGCCGCCTCGACGACCTGTTGGCCGAGGCCGGGATCCAGTCACGCGCCGATCAGGTGGTGGGTGTCTCGGTGGATGGATTCACCGCGGGGTTCCCGACCGCGCTGCTCGACGGTCGTGACGCGATGGTGGTCGTCGCGATGAACGGCGAACCGCTCACCGCCAAGCACGGCTTCCCGGCTCGACTGATCGTGCCCGGCGTCTACGGCTACGTGTCGGCGACGAAGTGGCTCCGCGAGATCCGGCTCAGTCGGTTCGACGAGTTCGAGGGCTACTGGATCCCCCGCGGCTGGGCCGCCGAGGCGCCGATCAAGACGCAGTCGCGCATCGACGTGCCGCGGAGCGGCGCACGACTCGACGCGGGCTCGCCGACGGCGATCGCCGGTGTCGCGTGGGCGATGCTCCGTGCCGTCACCAAGGTCGAGGTGCAGGTCGACGACGGTGCGTGGCAGGAGGCTGAGCTCGGTGACGAGTACGCCGACACGACCTGGCGGCAGTGGAAGCTCGCGTGGACGCCGGAACCCGGGGACCACACGATCCGCGTACGGGCCACCGACAGCGACGGTGCGACCCAGACCGACCTGATCGCCGATGTCGCGCCCGACGGCGCCACCGGGTGGCACGCCGTGAACGTCTCCGCCTGAGCCCGTGCTGAGCGCGCATCTGATCGTCATCGGGGTCGTCGGCGTCGCGCTCGGCGTCGGTGTGCTGCTGGTCGACCGCTGGGGGCCGGTCTGGCTGCGGGCCCGGGTGTTCGCGCTGGTCGGTGCGGTGGCGCTGGGCTGCTCGGTGCAGCTCGGGTCGGTCGACCTCCCGGTCGCGCTGGTCCTGGCCGTCGCCATGTTGTCGGTGCGTGAGCGTGCCGCGGTGGGCGAGGACGCCGACTCGCAGCATCCGCTCGGTCCGCTCGCGCCCGCGCTGGTGGTCGCGAGCCTGGTGGGCGTCTGGGCGTCGGTCCCCGATGTGGAACCGGCGCTCGCTGGTGGCGCGTGCCTCACCCCGGTGGCCATCTGGTGGTGGCTGCGCCGGCGGCGCGTGGGGCCGGCCGAGACGGCAGTGCTGACGTCGATCGTGCTCGCTGCGGCGGTGCTCGGCTCCGCGGGCTGGCCGGTCGTCCTGGCGGCCTGTGCCACTGTCGGCATGGTGCTCGTCGCACCGCTCGTGCTGGGCTTCGTCGGCGGAGCGTGCACCGGGGCGGCGATGATCGCGCTCGTCGTCGCCCACCTGCTGGTCTCGGTGCCGGCCGGCCGGCTGGCGTTGGACCGCTCGTGGTCGATCTCCGCGATCATCGCCGCGGCGACGCTCGCCGTGGATGCCGCCGTGGCCCTCAGCGTGCGGCGGTGGCGGGGAACCAGACGTCGAGCAGACGACTGATCCGATCCGCGAGCAGCTCCGCGGTCCGCCGGAACTCGCGGTTGGACCGACCCATCGGATCGGCCACGTCGTCGCGCTGGTCCAGGATGCTGGGCACCAGCAGCGTCTGTGCTGCGGTGGCCCAGTCCCGGATGCCGGGGCCGTCGAGCGTGCCGGTGGGTTCGTGTGTCTCGGCGACGCGCACCGCACCCTCCATGGTCACGGCCCAGCGGGCGTGGTCGGGCCACTCCTCGACCAGATCGACGACGTGCGCGCCCTCCATCGTGATCACGATGTCGGCCCAGTCGAGGATGGCGGCGTCGAGCCGGCGCGACGTGTGCCCGGAGATGTCGAGGCCGGTCCGCCGCATGGCGTCGATCGCGCCGCCCGCGGCGGCGAACCCACCGGGCAGGAACCCGGCGGAGGCGACCGCACCGGTGATGCCCCGGCGGCCCAGCGCGTCACGGACGAGCGCCTCGCCCATGGGCGAGCGACACTGGTTGGCGGTGCAGACGACGAGCAGTTGTGGTCCGCGGCCCGAGGGGGCGGGTTCGTCGCTCATGCCACCGGGACGGGCTCGGCGAGCCCACGGGCCCGCAGCAGCTGACGGTAGGTCTCGAGGATGATGTCGATCACGCGCTGCTGGTCGAACTCGCGCACGGCGCGGTCCGCAGCGGCGACGGCCATCGCCTCGCGGCGTTCGGTGTCCTCGAGCAGCGTGTGGATCGCCGTGGCGAGGCCGCGTGCGTCCCGAACCGGGACCAGCAGACCGGTCACGCCGTCATCCACCACCTGACGGCACCCGCGGATCCGCGTCGCGATGATCGGGAGCCCCGACGCCGCGGCCTCCATGGCCGATCGGGGGAACCCTTCGCGATGCGAGGCGAGGACGTACAGGTCGAAGGCCGTGTACAGATCCTCGACGTCGGACCGCATGCCCAGGAACCGGACCCCGTCGGCGGTCGCCTGCTCGATCAGCGCACGGGGCAGCGCATCGGACTTGGCGTCGTCGTCCGGTCCGACGACGACCAGCACGGCATCGGGGTGTTCGGCGACGACGGTCCGCCAGGCCTCGAACAGTTCGGGGTAGCCCTTCTCGGCCACGAGACGACCCACTGCGCCGACCACGAGCTGGTCGTCGCGCAGACCGAGCTCGGCACGGAGCCGTGCACGACGGGCGGCGCGATCCGCGTCGCGGCCGAATCGGCCGAGGTCGACGCCGTTGCCGAGCAGGCTGATCCTCGACTGCGGGATCCGCAGCGTGTCGCGGAGCGTCGCGACGTCCTCGGGATTTTGCACGAGTTCGGCGTCGGAGCAGGTCGCCGCGAGGCGTTCGAGTGAGTACACGACCGCCCGCTTCTTCCAGGAGTCGTCGGGCGTGGCGTACAGCCCGTGGACGGTGTTCACGACGATCGGGACGCGGGCCGCACGCGCCGCCAGTCGGCCGTACACACCCGGTTTCGGGTTGTGGGTGTGGACGATCGTGGGGCGGAGCTCGCGGAAGCGCGCCCGCAGCTCGGCGAGCGCCCGGGCGTCCTCGCTGAGCGCCATCGACCGGGTCGCGTGCTCCAGTGGGATGTGCCGGACCCCTCGGGCCTCGACCTGTTCGACGAACGGTCCGGGGGCGCTGAGGGCGATGACCTCGTACCCGGCGTCGACGAAGGCGCTGAGCTGCGGGCCGATCAGCAGCTCGAGACTGATGTCCGTCGTCGTCAGGTGGATCAGCCGCACGCGGCTCACGACGTGGCCCCGCGGTAGCGGATCCGGTTGATGGCCCGCCGCAGATCGTCCTCGGCGTGCAGTCCGCCGGTGGCCTTCCGTTCGAACCACACCGTGTCGTCGGACGGCTGGATCGGTGACCGGTGGAGTCGGTGGAGGTCGGTGCCCGGCGGATTCGGCCGGGTACCGGCGAGCACCGCGGTGCGGAACCGCGAGCGCACCGCGCGTTCCGCCGCCGGGTTGCCGGCCACCGCCTTCGGGTAGGCGAAGTGGCGCGCGTCGACGTCGAGCCGGTCCTGCAACAACTGCTGGCAGGTGTCGAGCTCGCGGTCGATCTCGGTGTCGCTCAACCGGTCGAGCAGCGCGTGGGTGTGGGTGTGCGATCCGATGGTCACCAGCTCCGATGACGCGAGCTCACGGAGTCCGTCCCACGACAACGGCGGGCCGTCGGCCGGGAACGGCACCTGGCGGTCGATGAAGTCGGTGGCGACGTAGAAGGTTGCGGGCAGTCCGTGCCGATCGAGGAGCGGCAGGGCGTGCTCGACCCAGTCGGTGGTGCCGTCGTCGAAGGTCAGCACGACGTCGCGGCCCGTCGCGGGCTCGCCACGTTCGATCGCGTCGGCGGCCTCGTCGAGGGTGATGACGTTCCGGTGGCCGGCGAGCCATGAGAGCTGCTCGTCGAACGCCGCGGGCGTGAGATCCATCTGTCCGCCGCAGCCGGCGCCGATCCGGTGATAGATCAGCACCACGACGCCGTCGGCGGCGGGCAGGACCCGGTCGACGGCACCGGCGACGGTCTTGATGCCGGTCCGGACCAGCGGTTGCAGTGTGGCCTTGAGTCCCATGGTCGGGTCAGGTCGCGGCGTCGGCTCAGAGTGAACGGACGAGCGGTCCGCTCAGGCAGTGCCGACAGTCGAGGACGGGCACCGGCGCGTTGCCGATCGTCTCGTTGTCGAACTCCGCGTGATCGACCAGGAACGCGACCACGTCGGCTCGGGCCAGATCGTCGGCGTTGCCCTCGACCCGGGTGACCCCGGTGGGGAACTGGTGGTCGGCGACGTGGGGGTCAGCCAGCCACACGTCCGCGCCGAGCGCCTGCAACTGCTCGATCAGCGGTCGCGCCGGCGTCTCGCGGGCGTCACCGGTGTTGGCCTTGTAGGCGAGGCCGTAGACGAGCACCGTGGCACCCTTCACCGACCGTGACAGGTCGTTGAGGATGTCCTGGAGCCGACGGACCACGTAGTCGGGCATGTGTTCGTTGACGTCGTTGGCCAACTCGACGAACCGGAACCGCTGGCCGAGCGAGCGCTCGACCTGCCACGACAGGTACGACGGGTCGATCGGCAGACAGTGGCCGCCGACGCCGGGTCCCGGCGTGAAGCGCATGTAGCCGAACGGCTTCGTGCTGGCCGCGTCGATGGCCTCCCACACGTCGATGCCCAGATCGTTGGCGTACATCGCGAGTTCGTTGACGAGCGCGATGTTCACGTGCCGGAAGGTGTTCTCGAGCAGCTTCGTCAGCTCCGCTTCGCGGGTGCCCGACACCGGGACCGTGCGGTCCACGATCCGGTCGAAGAACGCCTGCACGGCGGCCAGCGACGCCTCATCGACGCCGGAGACGACCTTCGGGGTGTTCTCGAGTGACCACGTGGCGTTGCCCGGGTCGATGCGCTCGGGGCTGTAGCCGAGCATGAAGTCGACGCCCGCCTTGAGCCCCGACCCGACCTCGAGGCGGGGTCCGGCCAGCTCCTCGGTCGTCCCGGGGTAGGTCGTGGACTCCAGGATGACCGTGCACCCCGGCGTCACGTACGGCG
>CAJBIS010000087.1 GCA_903953195.1 uncultured Actinomycetes bacterium | reverse complement strand
CGGTGACGGTGAATTCGAGTGGTGCGAGTCCCAGGCGGCGGCGGAGCGCGGCGACCTTCGAGGACTGCCGGGCCATGTCCCGCAGCCGGGCGAGGAGCCCGCCGGGCTCGGCGACCCCGTCGACGACGACCGGCTCGACGACAACAGGCGCAGCGTCGGATTCGCCAACGCTGTCCGAATGGCTGGGTTCGCCGTCGGTGGTGTCGTCGCGAGCGTCGACGCGTCGGAGGCGTCCGGCGGCGAGCAGACCGGCGAGGTGTGCGGTGACGACCTCGACGTCGAGGCCGCAGCGCTCGGCGAGTGCGTCGACACGAACCGGTCCGCCGAGCGCGTCGAGGACCGTCAGGTCGGTGTCGTCGAGGATCAGGTGGGCGCCGTCCACGTCCTCGATGACCACACCGGCCGCGGTGACGACCCCGACGAGACTGCGGACCGGAGCCACGACGTCGTCGGTGGCGAGCACCACCCGTTCCCGCCCCCGCGCAGCGGGACCGGACCGCAGCGGGTAGGAGTCATCGCTGCGGGCGCCGACCACTTCGCGGAGTTGGACGAGCGTGAGTTCCACCGGGTCCGACGCGGGGATCGGCGTGAACCACCATCGTCCATCGCTCCGAACGACGAACACCACGGTCGGTGCCGTTGCGGTCATCGCCCCGCCTCCTCGGGCCGCGCGCCGTCGTGGAGCGCGTCGCGCAGGTCCTGTTCGGTGAGCGCGGTCGACCACGGCGCGATGGGATCAGCCGCAGCGGGCGGCTGTCCGTAGGGGTTGAGCGTGAAGAACGATTCGTCGACGTTGAATCCGCTCAATTCGCCACCCTGGTCGAGATGGAAGTGCACCAACTGGGCGTCCTGTGGGGCGAGTGCGATCGTGATGGCCGGTCGGTCGATCGGCGACGAGTTCGGCTCCGAGCCGTGCAGGGTACCCGGGTGGAAGGCCACGGCGTCGCCGGCGCGGAAGGCGAGCTCGACGGCGAGCGGCTCGAGTTCCCCCTGCAGGTGCTCGGTCGCCTCGAGTGTTCGGCTGGGGCGAATCCGCTCGGACCACAGGTGGCTGCCGGGAATCACCTGGAGTGCACCCGAGTGGGCGGTGCAGTCGACCAGCGGGCACCACAGGAAGACCGGGTGGTGCCGCCGTTCGTCGGTGTAGGTCCAGTCGTGGTGGAACTTGATCTGCTGCGAGCTGTGGCGCGGTTTCGAGGTGATCGCGACCATGAACGGCTCGTACCCCGGGAGCAGGTCGGCGAGGCGCCCGGCCAGTCGCGCTTTCAGCACCTGGTCCACCCGTCGTGCCTCGTCGCCCCATGCATGTGCCGGCGAGGCGAAGAACCCGGCGTCGTTGTCGGCGATCACGGTGTCGACGACCGCTCGCACGTCCCGCACGTCGGTCTCGTCGAGCAGTTGGACCATGGTGAACCCGTCGGTGTCGACCTGGCCGAGGTCGAGGTCACGCGGTGGCCGCCGACGCCATCTCGCTGCGGTTCGGTGCAGCGTCGCGGTGGCGGATCGGACGGCGCCGTGCAGCCGTCCGACGGGCTCGGTCACCGGCGCGACCCGAGCGAGACGGGCGTGCTCGTCGGATCGAGGTCCCCGGGCGCGTCGAGCGGCTCGTCGTCGCTGACGTCCGGCCGTTCGGCTGCGCTCAGCCCGGCGGCGGTGTGGCCGGGGAGGTGCCGGACCAGCGGCGACAGCAGCTCGTTCGACATCGAGGAGCCGATGTAGAAGTCGCCCTGCAGCACCTGGTTCCGGCTGTCACCCCAGATGCCCAGACCCCAGTCGCAGAGGCCGAGGGGGTCGTTGGTGATGGTGAAGGTGGTGGGGGGTTGGTGGGGGAGGGGGTGGTGGGGGGGGCGGGCGTGGCCGGTGGGGTCGATGGTGGGGGGGGCGGCGGGGTTGGGGGGGGCGGGGTGGGGGGG
>CAJBIS010000086.1 GCA_903953195.1 uncultured Actinomycetes bacterium | reverse complement strand
CGACGACGGCCACCTCGTCGTGGTCGGCACCACATCGGGCACGCTCGCCGCGACGCCCCTCGCCGGGGCCACCGACGGATTCGCCGTCGCCTTCCCGATCACCGGGGCCAGCGGCGGCGCGTCGAGCGCCGTCTGACTCAGCCGGCGGCGGGCGGCTCCGCCGGCGGCTGCGGATCGGCCGGAGCCTGCGGTGTGGCGGGCGGCGTGCTCGGCGGTGTCGCAGATGGTGTCGCGGGCGAGTCGAACGACACCGTCGGCGGCGTCGCCGCACCGGCCGGGGCCTCGTAGAACACGCCCTTCTCGACGCCGGCGAAGCCCACGAAGAGCGACCACGGGATCGTGACCATCGTGCGGTTCAGCGTCGAGCAGGCGTCGTTGTAGAACTGGCGGGCGAACGCCAGCTGATCCTCGGTCCGGGCCAGTTCGGTCTGGAGCTGGGAGAAGTTCGTCGACGCCTTCAGGTCCGGGTAGGCCTCGGCGACGGCGAACAGGTTGGCGAGGGCCTGGCGGGTCGCGGCGTCAGCAGCGGCCTTCTCACCGACGGTGTTGGCCGCCTGACTCGCGGCACGGGCCTGGGTGACGGCCTCGAGGGTGCCGCGCTCATGGCCCATGTACCCCTTGACGGTCTCCACCAGGTTCGGGATCAGCTCGGCACGACGGGTGAGCTGCACGTCGATACCGGCCATCGCCTCGTCGACGAACACCCGCTGCTGGCGGAGCTTGTTGAGACCGACAACCGCCAGTCCCACGACGGCGACCACGAGCACCAGGATGATGATGAGCACGAGCATGTGGAACTCCTCTGTTCAGACCGACATCTCAGCACGGGATCGATCATCGGGGCGAGGCATCGTCACCACGACCCTCCACCGCCGCCACCGCCGCCGCTGCCACCACTGAATCCGCCGCCGCCGAAGCTGCTGCTCGCCGACGAGCTCACCGATGCCGCGTACGTGGCCGACGCACCGGTGATCGCCGAGGCGACCGAGCTGGTCAGGTCCGACGGCGAGAACCCGTGCCCGACGCCGTAGCCGGTCACGTACGGCACGGTGCTCACGTCGATGCCCTGCGCCTCGAATCGACTCGCCCACTCTGCGGCGACCCCGAGCGCCGTGGCCCAGCCCAGATAGCGCGGGTACCAGTCCCGGTGCGCGGCGGCGTCGAAGCGGGCCTCGGACGACTCGGTCGACAGGAACCTCGCGAATCCACCGACCCGGGTCCACAGCTCCCGGCCGGCGTCGGAGTGCTTCGTCCGCACCGACCGATCGACCGCGAGTCCGGCACCGACGAGCGAGAACGCTGCGAGGAACGCGACCAGCGCCAGTGGCACGTGCGAGGTCGAGAAGAAGTGGATTCCGGTCGCGACCAGCACGCCGGTGATGCACGCCATCGCCGCGAGCCGACCGAGGATGCCCGGCCACGACGGGGCCAGGTACGGCGTGCTCGCCTCGGCCACCGACCGGCGCATGCTCGAGAGCGTGGTGCTGATGGTCTCACCCGACGCCACGGTCTCGGCGACGGTGAACGAGTCACCGGGCTGGACCAGACCGAGTCCGAGGAGGAGACCCTGCTCGTCGATCGTCACGCCGACCGCTGCCGGGTCCTGTTCGAGCCTCACCTGCCAGCCCAACTCGCCGTTGCTCAGCGACACGATCCCGCGGCCACCGAGCTCGAACAACAGCGCCTGCAGGTCCTCCTCCGCGTCCTCCTCCTGCATGATCCGCACGCCCACGGCCGGACTCACCCCCACGGGCGGCTCGAAGAGCACCGGGAAGCCCGGCGGTCGCTCCCGGGTCGCGAACCAGAGCGCTGCGGCCCCTCCCGCACCGAGCAACGCTGCGCCGACGACCAGCACGATGAGCGGGAACGACGACGACCCCGGCGGCACCGGCAGCGCACCCGACGGGAAGATCGCCCGCACGGTCACGGGTGTGTACGGCGCCAGCGGACCGGCACTCAGCGACAGGCTCTGTCCCTCGCTGCTGACCTCGCACCGCGTGTCGACGTCCTGGACGCACTCGACCGTCCGAGGCACCGCCGGCAGCGACGCGGTCACCGAGGCCGACTCGATCGGCATCTGCCAGCCAGAACCGACGACGTCCCACCACCAGGCCACCTCGCCGTCACGGCCCGGGCCGCTCGGTGCCGGTTCGAGCGCTCCCGTGGTGCGCGACACGATCTCGTAGGTGAACTCACCGGGACCGATGATGTTGCCTGCATCACCGATCCGGATCGACTGGGTGCCGGCCGCGGACTCGTTCCAGACCCACGGCTCGTCCTCGCCGTCGCGGGTCACCGAGATGACGTCGACCGGGTGCTGCACATTGCTGCGCCGCGGGTCCTTGGTGTCGAAGATCCGGAAGATCCCGCGCTTGCCCGGTGGCAGGTCGACGTCGAGGGTCTCGGTCAGCAGCAGGTCACCGTCCGACTGCAACTCGTAGGCCGCGTCGTAGTTGACGATGGTGGCGGCATCGGTCTCACGCGAGAGCACCGACAACGGCGGGAACATCCAGATCAGCACGACGCAGCCGAGCACCAGGATGCGCAGCAGCCACGCGAGCACGATCCTGCGTCGGCGGACCAGCTTCACGATGGCGAGGCTACCGTTCGCATCGGCCCGAGGCGCCGCTGTGGCGCACCCGGAGCCGCGACCCCGGGAGGGACACGATGCCACGACTGCGCCAGGTGCCACGGGCTGACGCCGATCCGCTCACGACGGTGCTCTACGACATGTTGTTCGGGGACCGCGACCCGGTGAGCGAGCCGGGCACGTCGAGCGGGTCACCGGGCAACTGGTGGACGGTCTTCGCGCTCGTCCCCGAGGCGCTGCAGCACGCCGTCGGCGGGTTCACCTTCTACCGGTCGCCGGACCGGCGACTCGACCCGGTGCTGCGGGAGCTCGGCCAGGTCCGCACCGGTTGGGCGCGCGGCTCGACGTTCGTGTACTCCCAGCACTGCAAGGCGTGCCGCGACGTCGGGCTCAGCGACGAGCAGGTCGCAGCGATCCCGCACTGGCAGGTCGTCGACTGCTTCGACCCGGCACAGCGAGCGGTGCTCGCCTACACCGACTGTCTGGTGCTGCAGGGTGGCCGCACGCCCGACGGCATCATCGACGCGCTCCAGTCGCACCTCAGCGACGAGGAGATCCTGGAGCTCACCTACATCGTGACGACGTACGACCTCCACGCCGTGACCAGCAAGGCGCTGCGGCTCGAGTTCGACGACGTCGACGACCCCGTCGCCGAACAGCCGGACCTCGAGGGCCGCTTCGCCGGCCTCGCACTGATGGACGACGAACGACCCGACACATCAGCGTCGTGAGCGACGCCGCCCCCCGGGTCGCTCTGGCGACCGCGTCCGGGTCGTGGGACCTCGACGTCGACGCGCCGCTCATGATCGACGCGCTCGCGCAGGTGGGTGTCGAGGCGGTGCCCGCGGTCTGGGACGACCCAGCAGTCGACTGGGCGACGTTCGATCTGGTCACCGTGCGCTCGACCTGGGACTACATGGGCCGACTCGCCGACTTCACCGCGTGGGCGCGACGGGTCGAGCGTGTCACCACGCTCGCGAACCCTGCGGCGGTGATCGAGTGGAACACCGACAAGCACTACCTCGCTGAACTCGAACGACACGGCGTGGGCATCGTGCCGACCGTGTTCCTCGAGGCCGGCGAACTCGACGCCGAGCGTGCCCCGGAGGCCGCACGCGACGCGCTCGGCACGCAGCTCGACGCGAGCGCCCTGGGCGAGGCGGTCGTGAAGCCCACGGTGTCGGCGGGGTCGAAGGACACGCTGCGGGTGGGCCACGACGACATCGATCGCGGCGTCGACCTGGCGGTCGCACTGCTGCGCACCGGGCGCAGTGCGATGGTGCAGCCGTACCTCGACGCCGTCGACGAACAGGGCGAGACGGGACTCGTGTCACTCGCCGGCGAGTTCAGTCACGCGTTCACGAAGGGTGCGATCCTGCAACGCGGCGCCGGACTCGTCGAGGGGCCGTACGCCGAGGAACGGATCTCGCCGGCCGTCCCCACCTCGGACGAGCTCGACCTGCGGACCGCCGCCCTCGAGGCGATCGGCGCGCGGTTCGGGCCGCTGCTGTACTCGCGGAGAT
>CAJBIS010000085.1 GCA_903953195.1 uncultured Actinomycetes bacterium | reverse complement strand
GGGCCGGGCGGCGCCACCGAGACGCTGCTCTACAAGATCGCCGACCCGAAGGGCACCCGCAGTCTCGATGTCCGAGCGGGGTTGTCGATCGGACTGTTCGGGCTCACCGCCGTCGTGGCGATGGTCCAGTACACGCTGCTGTCGAAGCGGGTGCACTATGGCGACTGAGTCGATCGACGTGACCACGGCACCGTCGGATGGGGCTCCGCCGGCGGCGCCGCGGCGGCGCATCCGGCCCGCCGATGTGGGCTGGTACCTGCTGCTCACCGCCCTGTCACTCATCGTGCTGTTCCCGATCTACATGCTGGTGCTGCGAGCGCTGTCGAACCCGTTGGCGTACGTCGCGCAGGGCCAGCCGCTGCACCCGGTCGACATCGAGTGGGACGTGTTCGCCAAGGCCTTCACCGAGGCCGACCTGGGCCGCGCCATGGGGCTCTCGCTGGTGGTGACCGTGATCATCGTCGCCGTCCAGTTGTTCACCGCGGTGCTCGCCGCGTACGCGTTCGCGTTCCTGGAGTTCCCCGGCAAGAAGCTGATGTTCATCATCATCATCGGCACCCTGCTGCTCCCCATCGAGGTGACCCTCATCGCCAACATCGAGACCATCCGTGGGCTCGACTGGCTGAACTCGCTGCAGGGGCTCACCGTCCCCTTCCTGTCGACGGCGTTCGGGATCTTCCTGATCCGTCAGGGATTCATGGGGGTGCCGCGCGATCTGCTCGATGCCTCGCAGCTCGACGGGTACAGCCACTTCCGGTTCCTGTTCCGGGTGGCCGCACCGATGACGAAACCGATCATCGGCAGCTTCGTGGTGATCGCCTTCCTCGGGGCGTGGAACCAGTACGTGTGGCCCCGGTTCGCGACCGACCAGCGCAAGTGGCAGACGGTCCAGGTGGCGCTGCGCAGCATCGGCAGCGACCGTGTCGACCGCCTCAACATCGGGTTCGCCGCCGCCATCCTCGCGGCGCTGCCACTGCTCGCCCTGTTGATCTTCTTCCAGCGGCAGATGATCCGCGGACTCACCGCCGGAGCGGTGAAGGGCTGACGTCCGCCGGGTGAACGCCAGCGGACCCGGGTGAACTCCGAGCGAACGCGCACACGGTCCCGCCCATCGGCCAGACTGGTCCACGTTCGAGAGCGACACCGATCGCCGCACCACCGATCGCCAGCAACAGGGAGCGAACACATGCAGCACCACGTCCCCGCAGACGACCCGACCAGCACCGTCGCCGGAGCGGCACGACGCCGCCCAACGCGGCTCCGATGGGCCGCGGTTCCGTTCGCCGCGCTGGCCGTGCTCGCGGCGGCGTGCGCCGGATCGGACTCGTCGTCGGGTTCCGGCGGCTCGGGCGGCTCCGGCGAGGGGTCGAACGCCATCGAGGTGAACGCGGCGGACTGCCCGACCGGTGCCCTCGAGTCCGCCACCGGACCGGTCACGGTGAAGGTCTGGCACGCGTACTCCGGGCTGACGAAGACGACGCTCGAGGACCTGGCCGCCAAGTACAACGCGTCACAGGCGAAGGTGAAGGTCGTCGTCGAGTCCCAGGGCAGCTACGAGGAGCTGCTCAAGAAGTACGAGGACTCGATCGCCGATCCGAAGAACCTGCCGGACATCGCGCTGACCGAGGACACGACCACGCAGTTCATGATCGACTCGGGTTCCGTGGTTCCGGCCTCGGCGTGCATCGCCGCCGACCCGGCGAGCAAGGCGACGTACGACGACATCCTGCCGGCGGTGACCGCGGCGTACACCGTCGGTGACGTGCTGTGGCCGGCGGCGTTCAGCGTCTCCACGCCGGTGCTCTACGTCAACAAGACGATCTTCAACCAGGCCGGCGTCGACACGACGACGTTGCCCGCGAACCTCGACGAGCTGCGCGCGACCGCCGAGAAGATCAAGGCGGCGAACGTTCCCGGCCTGCAGGCGCCGCTGGTGATGAAGGTCGACTCCTGGTATCTGGAGCACTGGCTGACCGGTGACACGAAGGCGATCGTCAACGAGAACAATGGACGCAACGGCCTGGCGACGAAGTCCGAGCTGGTGCAGCCCGAGACCACCAAGATCATGGAGTGGCTGCAGGGCATGGTTCGCGACGGGCTGCTGAAGGCCATTCCGAGCACGTCGAGCGGTGTCG
>CAJBIS010000084.1 GCA_903953195.1 uncultured Actinomycetes bacterium | reverse complement strand
GGGCGGCGGTCCGCGAGGTGTTCCCGGGCGACGAGAACCGGATCGTCCGCTACGAGCCGACCCCGTCGACATGACGCCGATCGGCTCGTGGAGACGTGCATTCACCACGCTCCGTGACCGAGCGGCAGCGCAGCGTCCGGATGCCGGGCGATGCCGACCGGATCGTTGCGGGAAGTAGTGGACATCGTTTGCTGCGTTGCGTGACAATGGCATGAATGGCGGAGCGGGGATCACCCCGCAGAACAGCGTTACTGGGGGACCCGTGAACACTCACACCACTCGAACCGATCGTCGTCGGGGGCGGACCACGACCGCGTCGATGCTCCTGTTGGCATCGTTCACCGCGGTGCTGATCGCATGCGGTCCCGGCCCGACGCCCACGACCACGACGACGACGACCACGACGTCGTCCACCACCACCACGATCGATCCCGCCTGCGCCGGCTACACGCCGTCCGGCATCGTGCTCAGCGATCCGTCGGCCTCCGTCGGCGACACGATCACGGTCACCGGCTTCGGTGCGCCCGGCTCGAGCATCCAGATCAAGATGGTCCCGGTCGGACCGGGCACTGCGACCGCCGTGCTGGCCACGACCACGGTGAACCCGGGCGGCGCCTGGGCGACCCCGCTCACCATCCCGGGCTCGGTCGGCCTCGGCAGCTGGAAGGTCACCGCCAACTCGGTCGGCTGCACCGCCACCACCAGCGCCCTCATCTCGATCGTCTGACCCCAGCGTCCGGACGACCCCACGGGTCAACGACGTGCCCCGGGCCAGCGGCCCGGGGCACGCTCGCGTCCGGACCGAGGTCTTCGCAGCGGACCCGCCGGGTTGCGACGTCGACGCCGTGCTCCCGCGCCGGCCGAGCCGGCGGGCGGTGCGATCAGGTGCGGGGGATCTCGCGCAGGTCGAACGTCTCGATGACGTCGCCCTGCTTGAGGTCCTGGAAGTCGGAGAGGCCGACACCGCACTCGAAGCCGGCGGCGACCTCGCGCACGTCCTCCTTGAACCGGCGGAGCGAGCTGATCTCGCCCTTCCAGATGATCGTGCCCTCGCGGAGGAACCGGACCTTGGAGCCTCGGGTGATGTTGCCCGACTGGACCATGCAGCCGGCGACGGCGCCGATGCGCGGCACCCGGAAGATCTCGCGGACCTCGGCCTCGCCGGTGACCACCTCTTCGAACTCGGGCTCGAGCATGCCGACCATCGCCGACTCGATGTCCTCGAGCAGCTTGTAGATGATCTCGTAGGTGCGGATCTCGACGTCCTCGACCTCGGCCATCTCACGGGCCTGACGCCCCGGTCGCACGTTGAAGCCGATGATCGTGGCACTCGAGGTCGCCGCGAGCTGGATGTCGGACTCGGTGATGCCTCCGACGCCGCGCAGGACGAATCCGATCCGGACCTCGGGACGCTCGAGCTTGCGCAGGCTCTCGGTGACCGCCTCGAGTGAGCCCTGCACGTCGGCCTTGACGATCAGGTTCAGCGTCGCCTGCTCCCCCGCCTGGATCTGGGCGAAGATGTCCTCGAGGCGTGCACCGTGCGACATGACCGAGGCGTCACGGGCCCGGGACGCCTCACGGTGCCAGCGCTCACGGGTCTCGGCGACCGACTTGGCCTTGCGCTCGTCCGGGGCCACGACGAACTCGTCGCCCGCCTGGGCGACGTCGGACAGACCGAGCACCTCGACAGGGGTCGACGGGCCGGCCTCCTTGACCTGTTCGCCACGGTCGTTGATGAGGGCGCGTACACGTCCCCATGCCGGGCCGGCGACGAGCGGATCACCCACTCGCAGCGTGCCTCGCTGAACCAGCACGGTGGCCACCGGGCCACGGCCCATGTCGAGGTGGGCCTCGAGCACGGCGCCGCGGGAGCGACCGTCCGGAGTCGCCCGGAGATCCTCGATCTCGGCGACCACGAGCAGGTTCTCGAGCAGCTCGTCGATTCCGAGGTTCTGCAGCGCCGACACCTGACACACCACGGTGTCGCCGCCCCAGGACTCGGGCACGAGGTCGTACTCGGCGAGCTGCTGCATCACACGGTTCGGATCGGCGTTGTCGCGGTCGATCTTGTTCACCGCCACCACGATCGGCACCTCGGCCGCCTTGGCGTGCTGGATCGCCTCGATCGTCTGCGGCATGACACCGTCATCGGCGGCCACGACGAGCACGACGATGTCGGTCGCCTCGGCGCCGCGAGCGCGCATGGCGGTGAACGCCTCGTGGCCCGGGGTGTCGATGAACGTCAGCTCCCGGCCGTCGCGGTGCACCTGGTACGCACCGATGTGCTGCGTGATCCCGCCGGCCTCACCCGCGACGACATCGGCGTTGCGGATCTGGTCGAGCAGCTTCGTCTTGCCGTGGTCGACGTGGCCCATGACCGTGATCACCGGCGCCCGGTGCGGCAGGTCGCCGGCGTCGACGTCGACGTCGTCCTCGAGATCGAGGACCTTCTGGAGCTCGACCTCCTGCTCCTCGCCCGGATCGACGAGCGAGATCTCCGCCCCCACCTCGACGGCGAAGAGTTCGATCATGTCGTCACTCAGCGACTGCGTGGCGGTGACCATCTCGCCCTGCTGGAGCAGGAACCGGACCACGTCCGCGGCGGTGCGGTTGAGCTTGGGGCCCAACTGCTGCGGCGTGGAGCCCCGCTCGATGACGATCTCGCCCGTCGGCACCGGCGCCTCGGCCGGCGTGTAGGTCGGGATGTCCATCGGCTGGAGCTCTTCGCGGTTGCGACGACGGCGCCCCTTGCGACGAGGTCCGCGCTGCTGCGGCCCACCGGGACCACGTCCGCGACCGGGACCGCCACCGGGGCCGCCACCGGGGCCCCCACCAGGAGGCGGGAAGCCGCCGCGCCCACCACCGGGGGCGCTGCTCGGCGGACCGGTGCGGAATCCACCGCCACCGGTGCCCGGACCACGACCACCACGCGGTCCACCACCGGGACCTGCGGGCCGGCCCGGCGCCGGTCCGCGGCCACCCAGGCCGGGCGGCGGAGGGATCGGCTTACCCGTCCGCGACACCGGCGGACCGGGTGGCGGCGGGATCGGCTTGCCGGAACGTGACACCGGCGGGCCGCTCGGCGCGGCCGCGGGCTCCTCGGTCGGTGTCGTCGGCGCCGACTCGGCAACGGGAACGGCGGGGGCCGCCTCGGCGGCGGGGGACGCAGGAGCGGGTT
>CAJBIS010000083.1 GCA_903953195.1 uncultured Actinomycetes bacterium | reverse complement strand
GGTCAGCGCGACACGGTGACCGAGCGACGCCAGGTGGAGTGCCGTCGACGCCGCGGTCGTGGTCTTGCCGACGCCCCCCTTCCCGGTGAAGAGCAGGATCCTCACACGGGGTCTCCACCAGTGCGTGGCGGGAACGACCCGTACATCGCACCCCACAGCCCGCACAGTGCGAGTCCCAGCATCGGCGCCAAGGTGCCGAACGCCAGGGGCGTGAACGGGTGGGCGGCGGCACCGGCCACGGCGATCACGACCTGAGCGATGAGGGACCCGAGCAGGGGTCGCTGGACCGACGGCGGGGCCGAACCCGAGAGGAAGAACAGGCCGCCGATGCCGATGTCGCACTCCCGGCTGCGACCGGCGGCGATGACGATGGCCGCCATGAACACGACGCACCCGATCACGAACCACGCGATGGTCACCACGAAGAACGGGGTGATGAACGCGTCCGGGTCGGCGACGGCAGCGGCCGTCCCGAGGGCGAGGACCGCCGTCGACCCCAGTGACAGCAGCGAGATCCAGCGCCCGGGGAGCGTGTCGCCGAACCGGTCGCGCAGGTCGGCGTCGCGTCGCGCCCGGGCCTCGGCGCGGCCGGCCTCGACGCGGGCGCGGGCTTCGGCGGCGGATTCCGGGGCGTTCACGGACGATCATCCTCGCCCGTGCCGGCCGCCGATGCCACGTCGGCGGCGTGCGCCCGCAGTTCGTCGGCCACCACCGATCTCGAAGCCACCTCGGTCGGCTCCAGCAGGTGATGCCGACCGAGCTCGAGCGCGGCCCACGCCGCGTGCTGCGCCAGCAGGTCGTCGTCGCACAGGTACCGGCTCAGCACGGCATCGACCCGGGCCCAGTCACCGAGCGCGACGCACTGCGGCCCCGAGTTTCCGAGGACGACCAGCGCGTTGCGGCGTACGAATGCGAGATCCCGTCGCGGGATGTACCAGTGCCCGATCCAGGCGAGGAGCTCGTCGTCGTCGGCCTCCAACAACCAGCAGACGTCGAGCTCGCCCGCGGCGTCGACGACCGGGGCGCTCCTGGGGTCGCGGTTCGGCGGGCACACCTCCTGGCAGTCGTCGCATCCGTAGATGCGCCGCCCGAGCGCTCGGCGGAACGCCCGGGGGAACTCCCCCTCGGTCTGCACCAGCCAGGCGAGGCAGCGGCGGGCGTCGAGCACGCCGGGCGCGACCAGTGCGTCGGTCGGGCAGCCGTCCAGACAGCGGCGACACCCCCCGCACCCGTCGGCCACCGGAGCGGGTGCCGGGTCCAGCCACGCGTCGGTGAGCACGGCGCCGAGCACGAACCAGCTGCCGCCGCCGGGCACGAGCAGGTTCGTGTTCTTGCCGAACCAGCCGATCCCGGCACGGTGTGCGGCCGCCCGGTCGACGAGCGCGTTGTCGTCGGCGAGCACGCGTGCGACCCAGCCCGCGGCGCGGAGTTCGTCGGCGACCCGCTCGAGGCCGGCGCGCAACGGCGCGTAGGGGTCATCGACCGCATACCGGGCCACGACCGCCATCGGCGGACGTGCCGCTGCGCCGCTGGGCTCCGACGTGGTGGACGCCGATGCGAAGCGTCCGGTGCCGATGTGCTCGGCGTACCGCCGCGCTCCGACGACCATCGACCTCGCGCCCGGAAGTGTGCGCCCCGGGTCGGTCGACCGGGCCGGGTTCCGATAGGTGAACTGCATGCCCCCGTGCAGCCCGAGTCGTTTTCGCTCCTCGAGGACCGCACGCGTATCGTGCATCGGCGAGGCGTCAGCGACGCCGACGGCATCGATCCCAGCGATGACGGCGGCATCGAGGACGCGCCGGGTCAAGTTCAAGTCGGGCCCGGTTGGCGACGAGGAGTCAGACGTGGGCACGTCACCATTCCTAGTGCTCTGGGGCAGAGCGACACGCAACCGCTTCTTCGACGCGGCGCGTCACGCGGGGCGACCCGGCGATCTCCGGGGGACGACACGATGAGCGTCGGGCTCGCGGTCGCGATCATCCTCGGCGCGATGGTGCTGCTGGTGGGCGCCTCGATGCTGATCGAGCAGGGCGGCACCGTCGTGCAGCGCATCCGGTTGCGCGGGAGCGCATCACCTCGCAACGCTGCAGCGGAAGCCGCCTCCGCGGTCCGCGTGGAGGCTCCGACGACAGTCCTGACCGAGACGGAACCACTCGCGTCCGAGCCGGTCACGCTCGTCGCGGCACCGGGGAATGAGCCGATCGACCAGCAGCCGATTGTCGCCGAACCGGTTGTCGCCGAAACGGTCGCCGCAGAACCTGTCGTCGCGGTGGCGCCCGAGGAGCCCGACCTCGACGAGCCCGCGGCTGAGACTCCCGTGACCGACGAGCCCGAGATCGACGAGCCCGCGATCGACGAGCCCGAGATCGAGGTCGAACTCGAGCCCGCCGCCTCGGTGAGTGCGGCCATGGCGCCGATCGACGGACTCGGCTGGGGAGCGCTGACCTCGGCACCGGGCACGGTCACACTGCGCGACCCGCAGGCCGCCGACACGATGGTCGGCGTGCTGCTCGGCGCGTACATCGACGGGGGCGGCCCAGCGGCAAAGCGTGCCTCCGCGTGGGTCACCGTGCGGGCGACGCCACCGTCGCTCGACGGCGAGGCCTTCGCTCCCGGCGCCGACCTGCGCAACCGGACCGGCCGGGTCCGGACACTGTTCGCAGCCACCGATCTGGACGCCACCTGGATCACCCTGCGGACGGCGGTCGACATCGAGCGAGGGCTGAAGCAGTCACCGCTCAGCGACCCGACCCTCGACGGGCTGCTCATCTGGTGGCGCAGCACCCGAGCGGTCCCTGCGGTCATCCCACCGACGGCGGCAGCACGCCTGGCCGCCGCCATCGCGTCGGTCGACGACCGGCTCGACGGTCATCCGTGGGCCGAGGCCATCGGCGAGCTGCACGCGACGCTCGTCACCGCCGCCGTCGAGGATCAGGACGTGCTCGTCGGCTTCGTGTCCGGTGACGTCGGTCCGATGGACGACGAGGACGGCGGCACCACCGTCTCCGAGGCGCCCGCACCGGCCGACGCCGGCACCAACTGAGGGACCCGACCGGTCAGCCCCGGGACCAGCTCAGCAGGTCCTCGGAACGCACGACGTTCGCCCCGAATCGCCGCACACCGTCGCGGACACGGGCATCGCTGCTCACCACCACCACCGCGCGGTCCGAGTCGATCGACGGGACGAGTTCGATCAGCACGTCGTCGGCCTCGACGCCGCTCGGACTGAAGTGGACGCGGATGCCGAGCGGGGCCTGCACCGACGGGCGCTCCCCCACGTCACCGCCGTCGAACACGACGTGGATCTCGGCGCCGGTGCGTGCGTGCGCCGAGGTCAACAGGTTGACCACCTGATCGCGCTGGACGGCGATCGGCAGGTTCGGCGACGACGCCATCGACAGGTTGTACCCGTCGACGAGCACCACTGCCCCGGGGACGCGCAGCAGCTGGTCGACCGCCTCCGGTGTGCCGTCGACGGCGCCGCGTTCGAGGCGGACCGGCAGCCGTCGGGGCGTGCGTCGCGGCGCCGGCTCCCGCTGCCCGGTCCCGTCCGCGGCGTGTGCCGCTGCCGCGTTCGACTCCGCGCCATCCGAGCCCGCGTCAACCGTCCCCGCGCCAGTTGACGCGGCCGCGTCGGCCTCGGTGATCGCGGCGCCGAGCCGTTCGACGGCCGCGGTGAGCGCCGACGCCGCATCGACGACCGCTCCGAACGCCTGCAGTTCCTCGGGGCCGGGCCCCAGCGGGGTCGACGGAGCGCGCAGCTGCTCGAACTCGTGGCGCAGCGCCCGGACATCGGCCGCGAGGTCGTCGGCTCGCGAGCGCGCCTCGCCGAGTTCGCGCACCGCCCGCTCGCGCTCGACCCGCAGGTCGTCGAGCTGTCCTCGTGCGACGGCGGCGGCCTCCTCGGCGAGCCGGCGTCGCTCACGTTCGTCGTCGAGCGCCGCACGCACCGATCGCTCACGTTCCCCGGCGGCGACGAGTTCGCCCTCGCGCCGCTCGAGCGCCTGCGACAGCGCGTCCACCTGGCGGGCGAGGTCGGCGTCGGCCTGAACCGCTTCGCGAGTCGCCTCGGCGGCCCGTTCGGCGGCGACGAGTGACGCGAACTGCGCCTCCCAGCCCTCAGGCCGCTCCAGCTTCAGTCGAGCGACGTCGTCGACCTCGGCGTCATCGACCTCGCCGAGCGCCTCGAGCACCCGACGGCGGAACACGTCGTCGTCGTCGAGGACGTCCGACACGGTGCGCACCGTGCGTTCGGCGGGTCGCCCCCGGAACCGGAGCAGGGGCTGCAGGCGGGTCGGCGGCGGCGTGGCGTCGCGGGTGGCGGCATCACGCCGAGCCACCGCCAGCGCCAACTCGGCCAGCGGAACCTGGAGCCGCAGTTCGGCGTCGACGGGTCAGCCCCCGGCCGCTTCGCGGGTGGCGTCGAGTTCGACCACGCCGTCTCCGGTCCCACACCAGTGGCACACCACGGACTCCACCTGTTCGCTGAGGACGTCCACGTCCTCGATCTCGAGGTCGCCACCGACGGTGTAGTGGTGGAAGGCGGTCGCCCGGCGCACGGTCGTGACGTCGAACCGGGTCAGGTTGCCGCACGTCTCGCAGCGGTAGCGGACGGCGGAGGTGTCGACGGGCTCGGAGGCGGGCTCGGAGGTGGGCTGATCAGCGGGGCTCACCGGGCCGATCGTAGCGGTCGACGCCACGGTGCTTGACAGCGAACATGCGTTCGTCTGCAATCGTCTCATGCCCCGACGCCCGATCGACGGCCAGCGCAGCCTGAGCGAACTGGGCGCTCCGCTGGTCGACACCACCTTCGTGGTCGTCGACGTCGAGACGACCGGCGGATCTCCCGCCACCGACTCGCTCACCGAGATCGGTGCCGTGCGCATCCGCGGCGGCGAGTGCCTCGGGACGTTCTCGACACTCGTCAACCCCGGTCGAGCCATCCCGCCCACCATCACGGTGCTCACGGGCATCACCGAGTCGATGGTGGCGCGGGCCCCGCGTGTCGAGGAGGTGCTGCCGTCGCTGCTCGAGTTCATCGGTGACGCCGTCGTCGTCGGCCACAACGTGCGCTTCGACCTGGGGTTCCTCGAGGCCGCACTCGCACGGTCCGGGCGCGAGCCGCTCCGGCCGGTCTCGGTCGACACGGTCGCGCTGGCGCGTCGACTGCTGCGCGACGAGGTTCCCAACTGCAAGCTCGGCACGCTCGCCGAACGCCTCCGCCTCCCCCACCAACCGGCGCACCGCGCCCTCGACGACGCGCTCGCGACCGCCGACCTGCTGCACGTCCTGTTGGAACGGGCGGGCTCGCTCGGCGTACGCGGCCTCGACGACCTGCTCGCCCTGCCCGGGATGGCCGGTCACCCGCTCGCCGGCAAGCTCGCCCTGACCGAACGGCTGCCCCGATCGCCCGGCGTGTACCTGTTCCGCGCCCAGGACGGCCGCGTGCTCTACGTCGGCAAGGCGACGAACCTGCGGGCCCGGGTGCGCAGCTACTTCTCGACCGACGAACGACGCAAGGTGTCGTCGCTGTTGCGGGCCACCGCCCGGATCGACCACAAGGTCTGCGAGTCCACACTCGAGGCCGAGGTCCTCGAGACCCGCCTCATCCGGGACCTGCTCCCCCACTACAACCAGCACGGCACCCGCTGGCAGCGCTACCCGTACCTGAAGCTGACGCTCGACGAGGCGTTCCCGCGGCTGTCGGTGGTGCGGGCCCCGCGTGACGACGGGGCGCTCTACCTCGGTCCGCTGCGCTCGCAATCGCAGGCACGCAGCATCGCCGAGGCCATCGAGACCGTCGTGCCGCTGCGCCGGTGCGCCCAGCCGGTCCGTGCCGGCGTCGTGCGGGACGCGCCGTGCACCTCCGCCCAACTCGGCGTGTCGGCGTGTCCGTGCACCGGGTCGGTCGATGCCGCGGAGTACGCGAAGTCCGTGCAGACCGTCGTCCGCGGCCTCACGGATCGACCCGAACTGCTCGTTGAACCGTTGACCGCCCGCATGGAGGCGCTCGCCGCAGACGAACGCTTCGAGGAGGCGGCGCTCACCCGCGAACGGCTGGCGAACCTGAGCACCGCACTGCGCCGTCAGCGCCGCACCGCCGCGCTCGTGCAGTGCGAGCGCATCGTCGTCGGGCTCGACGGCGGCGGCGCCGCCGAACTGCGGCACGGGGTGTTGTGGCGCATGTGGCCCGCCGAACCCGGCGAGGGCGAGGCGACGCCGCTGTGGTCCGCCCGGAGCGACGAGGCCGCGCGTGACGTCGAGATGCGACCCGAGTCGCTGCCGGTGCCCGATGTCCCGCTGCCACGGGAGTTCGCGGACGAGCTCACGTGCGTGGCGTCGTGGCTGCACCGTCACGCCGATCGCATCCGACTCGAGTCCGCCGACGGCGAACTCAGCTCGCCGCTCCCACGGCTCGACGAGTTCCAGCCGGCCGGTGAGGCCGTCAGTCGTCGGACGCCGCGTCGCGTGCGGCGCGGCTCACCGCAACCAACTCGCTGAGTGTCCGCGTCGCGTGCCCGTCATCGATGGCGGCGGCGGCGCGAGCCACACCATCGGCCAGGTCGGCGGCGACACCGGCGACCACCAGACCGGCTGCGGCGTTGAGCACGACGGTGTCACGCACCGGACCGGGCTCGCCGGCGAGCACCGATGTCGCGGCAGCGGAGTTCGCCGCCGGGTCACCGATGGCCAGGTCGTCGAGTGCAGCGACCGGGAGACCGACCTGTTCGGGTGACACCTCGAAGCGAGCGACGACCGAACCATCTCGCACCTCGACGACCGTCGTGGTGGTGGTCGTCGTGACCTCATCGAGTCCGTCGGCTCCCCGCACGACCCACGCGTGCACCAGCCCGCGGCGGGCCAGCACGTCGGCGACGAGGTCGATCAGTCGTGGGTCGGCGACGCCCACCACCTGACGGCCGACCCG
>CAJBIS010000082.1 GCA_903953195.1 uncultured Actinomycetes bacterium | reverse complement strand
GGCATCCGCGAGCCTGCTCCTGCCGGCGGTCATGGGCTGGCAGCGGGCCGCCGAGGTCGTGTTCTGCGAGCCGTGGGTGGACGCCGATGCCGCCGTCGACGCCGGACTCGCGCTCCGGGCTGTCGACGACGACGCGCTGCTCGCCGAGGCCCGGTCGATGGCCGATCGCGTGGCGTCGTTCCCGCTCGCGTCGATCGTCGCCACGAAGGAGTTGATGCTCGCGGGACGGGCCGAGGCCGTGGAACTCGCGCGCCTGCGGGAACTCGCGGCGTTCGAACGACTCGTCGGAGCGATGTTCGACGAGGCCGGGTGAGCGGGGTGGGCTTCCGCGTCCCGGACCGACTGGTCGAACCGTTCATCGCCGGACTGTGCGGCGTGATGGACGTCGACGGGGGACCCACGGACGAGCAGGCCGCGGTCTGGGGCGCAGTGGTCACGCACCTGCTCGGTCGTGGCGACCTGGCCGCGACCGGAGTTGCTCCGCTCGACCCTGCGGCCACCGCCGCCGCGCTCGACGATCCGGTGACCCGCCACCGCTTCCATGAGCTGGCACTCACGCTCGAGGCGTGCCGTCATCCGCTCACGAGCGAGCAGGTGGAACGCGTCGAGGCCTACTGCGATGCGCTCGGCGTGGACGGGCCGGACCGGACGATCTTCCGGGATCTGGTGCGCGCCGGCACCGAGCAGGCCGCCGCCGACTTCCGCCGCTTCCTCGACCGCACACTCGGTGAGCGCGTCGATCCCCCACTACGTGATGTCCCTGCGGTGGCGGACGCTCCCGAACCCGAGTTGGCCGAGGCGCTGCTCGCCTTCGAGTCGCTCCCCGACGACTCGCTCGGCCGGGCGTTCCTCGACTTCCACACCCGCAACCGTCTGGACGTGCCGGGCGTGTCCGCATCGCCCATCAACCACTTCTTCGTCGGGCACGACATGACGCACGTCATCGCCGGCATCGAGCCGACCGGGCCGGGCGAGGTGGCCCTCAGCGCCTTCCAGATGGCGGTCGACGACACACCGCTCAACACCGCCGCCCTGCTGGCATCGCTCGTGGTGCACGAGGCCGGCCTGGAGCGGTCGCCGTCGGTCGGCGCCGAGGCCGGCATCCTGAGCACGCCCGGTGCGGCCGAGCTGCTCGGCCAGGAGCTCGCCCGTGGTGCGGAGTGCACCGGCGACTTCTCGCTCGTCGACCACCTGGCACTCGCTCCCCTGCCGCTCGCCGAGGTGCGCTCACGATTCGGGGTGCGACCCCCCGTCGACCCCGGTGACGGGCACCACTGGTGGTGACGCCGCCGGTCGTGCGTCGAGCGTCCAGTCGTGCAGCATCAGCCAGAACCACCAGACCGTGCCGACCCCGGTCAGGACGATCACGGCGCACGACGCCAGGTAGGCGACGCCACCGGCGCTGACGATCGTCTCGCCGCCGATCTGCGCGGAGACCAGCAGCGCCACGAGCGACACGATGAGGGCCCCGACCACCAGCCTCCGCTCGGCGGCGACCTGCACGTGGTCGGTGTCGTCGGGAACGACCCGACCGAGTCGGGCGATCACCCACACCGCAGCGGCCATCCAGATCACGGCGACGGCCATGCCCGCGAGTGCATCGCTCGGGCGGTGCCACCCGGAGGCGAGGACGCCGACGCACTGCACCGCCACCCAGAGGGCCACGAGCACCGTCGCCAGCCGCCGCCACCGTCGGGGGATCATGACCAGCACCGCGAGCCCGAGCGCCGTGCAGATCGTGGCGTGACCGCTGGGGAACGAGTTCGCCGAGATGCGCGCCAGTTCCCCGACGGTCGGCGGACGAGTGATCGCCCACCGCTTCAGCACCTGGGACGACACGGTGGCACCGGCGACGGCGACCGTCACCGCGATGCCGAGCAGCAGCCGGCGACGGGCGACGCCGATGACGAGCACCACCAGGGCACCGAACGCGATCGTCGTCTCGTCGACGAGACGCAGCGCGGAGTCGTGCCCGACGCGCAACCGCTTCGCCAGGACGGTGCGGTGCTCCCAGACGACGTTCTCGAACTGCCGGCCGAGCTGCATCCGGATGAACAGGAACCACAACACGACGAGCCCCACCGTGGCTGCGGCGAGCGTGATCGCCGCCTCGCGTTGCAGCGGGCGCGACGATGCCGTGGCGGATGGCGTCAACTGCAACCGCTGGTCGCGCCGCACTCGTGGCAGACGAAGCAGCTCCCGGCGCGGGTCATGGCGACACCACAGGTCATGCACAGTGGAGCATCGATGCCGCGGGCGGACTGGACCGCCGTCTCCTCGACGCCCGGCAACGTCGGCTGGGTGCGTTCACCCGTGCCGAGCACGCCGAGTTCGAGGCGCTGCTCGTGCGTCAGGTACTCGAGGGCCAGCCGGCGGAACAGGTAGTCGACGAGGCTGTTGGCGATCCGCACGTCCGGGTCGTCGGTGATGCCGGCCGGCTCGAAACGCATGCCGACGAGCGCCTCGATGAACGCCTCGATCGGCACGCCGTACTGGAGGCCGTGACTGACCGAGATGGCGAACGCGTCCATGATCCCGGCGAGCGTCGAGCCCTGCTTGGAGACCCGGATGAACAGTTCACCCGGGCGGCCGTCGTCGTACTCGCCGACGGTGACGAACCCCTTGCAGTCGGCGACACGGAACTCGAACGTGCGGGATCGCCGGCTGCGTGGCAGTCGTTCGCGCACCGGCAACGCCCTGTCGGCGATGGCGGCGGCGACGTCACGCGCATCAGTACCGGCGCCGGTGCTGGTGCCGGTGCTGAGCGGCTGACCGACCTTGCAGTTGTCTCGGTACAGCGCGACGCACTTGATGCCCATGCGCCAGGCGTCGATCAGCAGCTGCTCGACCTCGTCGACCGACGTCGACTCGACGAGGTTCACGGTCTTCGACATGCCGCCGGAGAAGAAGGGCTGTACCGCGGCCATCATGCGCAGGTGACCGTGCGTCGAGATGGTGACGTCGCCCATGGCGCACGCGAACACCGGCACGTGCTCGGCTGCCAGGTGGGGTGCGCCGAGCACGCTGTGGTGCTCGGCGATCCAGGCGACGATCTCCTCGACCTGCGCCTCGTCGTAGCCCAGGCGGCGCAGCGCACGCGGCGCCGTCTGGTTGACGATCTCGATGGAGCCGCCGCCGACGAGCTTCTTGAACTTCACCAGCCCCAGGTCCGGCTCGATACCGGTCGTGTCGGCGTCCATCATGAAGCTGATCGTGCCGGTGGGCGCGGCCACGCTCAGCTCGGCGTTGCGGGCGCCCACGGCCGCCACCGCACCGGCGGCCTGCTCCCAGATGCTCACGAGCCGCTGGTTGAGTTCGGGTTGGGTCGACACCGAGCCGACACCTCGGGCCGCGTCGAGGTGCATGCGGTACACGCCACACCACGCGTCGCGGTCGCCGTCGAAGAGTGGTGCGGGCCCGAGCAACGCCGCGAGTTCGGTGGATCGCACGGCGGCGGCGCCGGTGAGGATCCCCGTCACGGCCGCAGCCCACGCCCGCCCGGCATCGGAGTCGTAGCCGAGCCCGAGCGCCATCAGCGACGCCCCGAGGTTCGTGTAGCCGATCCCGATGTCACGGGCGGCCCGGGCCTGTTCGGCGATCCTGTCGGTCGGGTACGCCGAGGCGCCGACCAGGATGTCCTGCGCGGTGACGGTCACCCGCACGGCGTGTTCGAACCCGTCGTCGTCGAAGGTGCCGTCGGTGCCGAGGAACGACAACAGATTGAGCGATGCCAGGTTGCAGGCGCTGTTCTTGAGCCGGAGGTGCTCCGAGCACGGGTTGCTGGCATCGATCCGGCCGGCGTTGGGGGTGGTGTTCCAACGGTTGATCGTCGTGTCGAACTGCACGCCCGGATCCGCGCACTCCCACGACGCCTGCGCGATGTCGCGCAGGAGCTGGCGGGCCGGGATGCGGTCGACGACGTCACCCGAGGTACGGGCGAGGAGCGCCCAGTCGGCGTCGTCGACAGCGGCCTGCATGAACTCGTCGCTGAGCCGCACCGAGTTGTTGGCGTTCTGGTACTGCACCGAGAACGAGTCGGCGCCGTCGAGGTCCATGTCGAAGCCGGCGTCGCGCAGCACGCGCGCCTTGCGTTCCTCGACGGCCTTGCACCACACGAACTCCTCGATGTCCGGATGATCGACGTCGAGGATCACCATCTTGGCGGCGCGTCGGGTGGTGCCGCCGCTCTTGATCGTGCCGGCGGACGCGTCCGCACCTCGCATGAAGCTGACCGGCCCGGACGGCGCGCCCCCGCCGCTCAGCAGCTCGCGGGACGACCGGAGTTTCGAGAGGTTGGCGCCGGCGCCGGAACCACCCTTGAAGATGACACCCTCCTCCTCGTACCAGTTGAGGATGGAGCGGAGGTCGTCCTCGACGTCGAGGATGAAGCACGCAGCAGCCTGCTGCGCGACACCGGGCACGCCGATGTTGAACCACACCGGCGAGTTGAACGAGAGCCGCTGATGCAGCAGCAACCAGCGCAGCTCGTCGGCGAACACCTGTGACTCCTCGGTGTCGACGAAGTACCCGTCACGCACACCCCAGGCCGTGATGGCACCGACG
>CAJBIS010000081.1 GCA_903953195.1 uncultured Actinomycetes bacterium | reverse complement strand
GGCCATGAACCTGCCCGGCAACTGACGCGCCGGAGCGAGCCCGCCCGTCTGGTCCGGCGCTCTCACGGCCGGACGGCGAGCACCACCGCAGCGATCCACTCGGCGCCGGAGCGGCGGAGCGCGTCGGCAGCGGCTCCGAGTGTCGCCCCCGTCGTCCACACGTCGTCGACGATCACGACCCGGGCCGGCACCGTGGCGACCGGCTCGAACCGCGGCCCGGCGAGGCGCTCGTCGCGCCGGCGACCGGTCTGCGTGCTTCCGCCCACTCGCCGGAGTGTGGGCCGCGCGTGTGAGGCCGGATCGAACCCGTGGGCTGCGGCCCGGGCCAGCACCTCGGCCTGATCGAATCCACGGTGGCGGCGGTGCGCCGTCGTGGTCGGGGCCCAGGTGATGGTGGCGTCGCCACCATCGAGATCTCCGTCGATGACCGCGGCCATGAGGCGGCCGAGTCCGTCGCCGAGTCGCTCGAGCAGTCCCACACCGTGGTGGAACTTGGCCCGCGCCACGAGTTCGGCAGCCACGCCCCGGTGTGCGAGCCATCCGACGGCGACGTCGACCCCGTGGGGCGGTGGCCGACCGGGAGCGAGCGGCAGCGCCGCCGCGCAACCCGGGCAGCAGTCATCACCCGGACGGCCGCATCCGATGCACGTGCGGGGGAGCACGGCGTTCCACGTCGCGGCGCAGATCGAGTGGAGGCCGGTGTCGGCGGTGCGGATCACGGGCCGAGGGTACGGCGACCCTGTGACGACGCCGGGGTCCGAATCGGGGAGCCCGGTCCCCGCCGGTACAGTGTCGGCCGTGGGTTTCATGGATCGCATCCTCCGGACCGGTGAGGGCAAGAAGGTACGTGCACTCTCGGACCTCGTCCCCGAGATCAACGGGCTCGAACCGGAACTCGAGGCGCTCAGCGACGCGGACCTGCGCCACAGGACGGTCGAGTTCCGCCAGCAGCTCGACAACGGCGAGGATCTCGACAACCTCCTGATCGACGCCTTCGCGGTCACCCGTGAGGCGGCCCGCCGGGTCATCGGTCAGCGCCACTACGACGTGCAGCTCATGGGCGGCGCCGCGCTCCACTTCGGGTGGGTCGCCGAGATGAAGACCGGTGAGGGCAAGACGCTCGTCTCGACCCTGCCGGTGTACCTGAACGGTCTGACCGGCAAGGGCGTCCACGTCATCACCGTGAACGACTACCTGGCCAAGCGCGATGCGGAGTGGATGGGTCAGATCCACCGGTGGCTCGGGCTGACCATCGGCATGATCCTGCCGGGCGAGTTCGACCAGGCGGTGAAGCGCGCCGAGTACGCGTGCGACATCACCTACGGCACGAACAACGAGTTCGGTTTCGACTACCTGCGCGACAACATGGCGACGTCGCTCGAGGAGAAGGTCCAGCGCGGTCACGTGTACGCGATCGTCGACGAGGTCGACTCGATCCTCATCGACGAGGCCCGCACGCCACTGATCATCTCCGGCCAGGTCAACGACGCCGCGAAGCTGTACTACAAGTTCGCCTCGGTGGCCCGAGGGCTCGTGCGTGACCGCGACTACGAGGTCGACGAGGAGAAGAAGATCGTCTTCCCGCTCCCGGAGGGCATCGAGAAGGTCGAGTCCTCGCTCGGCGTCGAGAACCTGTACGACGACGTCTCCAACAGCCTCGTCCACCAGCTGCAGGTGGCGATCAAGGCGAAGGAGCTCTACCAGCGGGACCGGGACTACCTGATCCAGGACGGCGAGGTGAAGATCGTCGACGAGTTCACCGGTCGTGTGCTCGAGGGGCGGCGCTGGTCCGAGGGCCTGCACCAGGCGGTCGAGGCCAAGGAGGGGGTGCGGATCAAGGAGGAGAACCAGACCCTCGCCACCGTCACCCTCCAGAACTACTTCCGCATGTACGACAAGCTCGCCGGCATGACGGGCACGGCCGTGACCGAGGCCGCCGAGTTCATGTCGACGTACAACCTCCAGGTCGTGCCCATCCCGACGCACCGGTCGCTGGCCCGGCTCGACTACGCCGACCTGATCTACCGCACCGAGGAGGCCAAGTTCTCCGCCGTCGTCGAGGACGTCCTCGAGCGAAACGAGGAAGGGCAGCCGGTCCTGATCGGCACGGTCTCGGTCGAGAAGTC
>CAJBIS010000080.1 GCA_903953195.1 uncultured Actinomycetes bacterium | reverse complement strand
CGGCGACCACGGCCGCCGACATCCTCGCCATGCGGCCGGACGGCGTGTTCCTGTCGAACGGCCCGGGCGACCCGTCGGCGGTGGCGACGGTCCCGGCGACGGTGTCGGACCTGCTCGGCGAGGTGCCGATCTTCGGCATCTGCATGGGGCACCAGATGCTGGCCACCGCCCTCGGTGGCACCACCCACAAGCTGCCCTTCGGTCACCACGGCGGCAACCATCCGGTGGTTGATCTGGCCACGGGAAAGGTCGAGATCACCAGTCAGAACCACAACTACTGCGTGGACCCGGACTCACTGGAGCGGATCGAGGTCACGCACGTGAACCTGAACGACCGGACGCTCGAGGGCTTCCGCTGCCTGGACGTGCCGGCGTTCGGCATCCAGTACCACCCTGAGGCGGGCCCCGGCCCGCACGACAGCCGGTACCTGTTCGACCGCTTCGCCGAACTGATCGGCGGAGCCGCCGGGTGAGGTCGCCGGTGAGTGATCGGCGCTCAGCGCAGCCGGGCGGCCACGGCGTCGGCCTCCTCGACGAGGTGGTCGCCGATGCCGTCGACCACGACCTTCTCGACCTTGCCGCCGAGCAGGGGGATGCGCACGCGCAGGTCGCCGCGCACCGCCCGGGTCGCGTCCGCGCCCTCGGCGGCGAGTTCGGCCGTCGCCGACGCCTTCATCAGGCCGGCGGCCTGATCCGGCAGGAACCGCACCTCCGCGCTCCGCTGCGGCAGGTTCCAGGTCGACTCCTCGATCCACGACACGTCGTTCGGGTCGATGAAGCGCGCTGCCTCACGGGGCAGGTCCACGGTGAGCTGGTAGCGCAGCCGGATCAGCGCGGTGTCGCCGGTCCGCGTCACCTCGAGCACCTCGGGTGCGCTCGTGGCCGTCAATCCATCGAGCGTCGTCCAGAAGTCGTGATCCAGGTAGATCTCGAGCACGTCGTCGGGCGTGGCGGTCCAGCGTTGTTCGAAACCGAATCTCACCTGTCCAGCGTCGCACATCCGACGGACGCATTCGGGGAAGGCCGCGCCGCCACGCGGCGTTCCCGTCGCCCACTGCAGCACCCACCAGCACGAGGAGTTCACCATGCCCCGCCGCGATGACCTGGAGAGCATCCTGATCATCGGATCCGGCCCGATCGTGATCGGTCAGGCCTGCGAGTTCGACTACTCCGGCACCCAGGCGTGCCGGGTGCTGCGCGAGGAGGGGTACCGGGTGATCCTGGCGAACTCGAACCCCGCCACGATCATGACCGACCCCGACTTCGCGGATGCGACCTACATCGAACCCCTCGTCGCCGAGGTGCTCGAGCGGATCCTCGACGTCGAGCAGCCGGACGCGGTCCTGCCGACACTCGGCGGCCAGACCGCGCTCAACCTGGCGATGGAGCTGTCGAAGTCGGGCGCGCTCGAGTCGCGTGGCATCGAACTGATCGGCGCGACCGCCGATGCGATCGACACCGCCGAGGACCGTGAGCGGTTCAAGCAGGCGATGATCGGGATCGGGCTCAACGTGCCGGCGTCCGGAACGGCTCACACCATGGACGAGGCGCGCGCCGTCGTCGGCGGGCTCGGACTGCCGGTCGTCATCCGTCCGGCGTTCATCCTGGGAGGCAAGGGCACCGGCATCGCCTCGACCCCCGAGGAGTTCGAGTTCCTCGCCGGCCGCGGCCTCGACGCCAGTCCCATCTCGGAGATCCTCATCGAGAAGTCGATCGCCGGGTGGAAGGAGTACGAGCTCGAGGTCATGCGTGACCGCGCCGACAACTGCGTGATCATCTGCTCGATCGAGAACGTCGATGCGATGGGCGTGCACACCGGTGACTCCATCACCGTCGCCCCGGCACAGACGCTCAGCGACGTCGAGTACCAGCAGATGCGTGATGCGGCGTTCGCGTGCATCCGACGCGTCGGCGTCGAGACCGGCGGGTCGAACGTGCAGTTCGCCGTGAACCCCGCCACCGGCGAACAGGTCGTCATCGAGATGAACCCGCGGGTGAGCCGGTCGTCGGCGCTGGCCTCGAAGGCGACCGGATTCCCGATCGCGAAGATCGCGGCGAAGCTCGCGGTCGGCTACACCCTCGACGAGATTCCGAACGACATCACCCGCAAGACGCCGGCGAGCTTCGAGCCGGTCATCGACTACGTGGTGACGAAGGTGCCGCGGTGGGCGTTCGAGAAGCTGCCCGGTGCCGAACCACGCCTCGGGACGCAGATGCAGTCCGTCGGTGAGGTCATGGCCATCGGTCGCACGTTCCCCGAGTCGCTCCAGAAGGCGCTGCGTTCGCTCGAGCAGGGTCGTGGCGGTCTGAACGCCGATGCCGGCGAGGCGGCGTTCGACGAGGTCCCCGTCGACGAGTTGCTCGAACGTGTCCGGATCGCCACGCCCGAACGGATCTTCGCGGTGGAGTCGCTGCTTCGGCGCGGTGAGTCCGTCGAGTCGGTGCACGAGGTGACCGGCATCGACCCGTGGTTCCTCGATCAGATGCTCGCCATCACCGAGGAGCGCGCCGCCCTCGCCGAACTCGGCACGGGCGACACCGCGCTCGCCGCCATGGACGCCCGGGCCTGGCGTCGGGCCAAGCGACTCGGTTTCGGCGACGGCCAACTCGCATTCCTCTGGGGCCTCGACGAGATGACGGTGCGAGCCGCCCGACTCGCCGCCGGTGTCGAGGTGACCTACAAGACCGTCGACACCTGCGCCGCGGAGTTCGAGGCCGAGACGCCGTACCACTACGGCACCTACGAGGACACGACCGAGGTGGCGCCCTCGGGACGCGACAAGGTGATCATCCTCGGGTCCGGTCCGAACCGCATCGGACAGGGGATCGAGTTCGACTACTGCTGCGTGCACGCCTGCTTCTCGCTCGCCGAGGCCGGCTACGAGACGATCATGGTCAACTGCAATCCGGAGACGGTCTCGACGGACTACGACACGTCCGATCGGTTGTACTTCGAGCCGCTGTCGGTCGAGGGCGTGCTCAACGTGATCGACGCCGAGCAGCGTTCCGCTGAACAGGGCGGCGGTCGCCTGGTCGGTGTGATCGTGTCGCTCGGCGGGCAGACCCCGCTGAAGCTGGCGAACGTGCTGCCTCCCGAGCTGGTGCTCGGGACGGCCGCAGCGAGCATCGACCTGGCCGAGGACCGCGACCGCTGGAACTCACTGTGCGCCCAGCTCGAGATCCCGCAGCCGGCCGGTGGCACCGCGACGACGATCGACGAGGCCCAGGCCATCGTCGAGCGCATCGGGTTCCCCGCGCTCGTCCGGCCGTCGTACGTGCTCGGTGGTCGGGCCATGGAGATCGTCTACGACGCCGAGGGTCTGGCGAGCGCCTGGACCGCGATCACCGCCGACGGCTCGCTCGGCCGAGAGGGCGGGCTGTCGGCCGAACGTCCGGTGCTCGTCGACCGGTTCCTCGAGGACGCCACCGAGGTCGACGTCGACGCCATCCGGGACCGGACCGGTGAGGTGATCATCGGCGGGATCATGGAACATGTCGAGGAGGCCGGCGTGCACTCGGGTGACTCGGCCTGTGTGATCCCGCCGGTCGGGCTCGCGCCGGACACGATCGCGGTGATCGAGGAGTACACGCGATCGATCGCCGGAGCGCTCGAGGTCGAGGGCCTCATCAACGTGCAGTTCGCGGTGAAGCGGCCGGCCGACGGGTCGGGTGCCGCGCAGGTCTTCGTGATCGAGGCGAACCCTCGGGCGTCGCGGACGGTGCCGTTCGTCGCCAAGGCGACCGGCGTGCCGCTGGTCAAGGTGGCGTCTCGGGTCATGTGCGGCTCGACGCTCGCCGAGCTCCGCGCCGAGGGCGTGCTCGTCCCGCCGGCACCCGGGCCGCACGTCGCCGTCAAGGAGGCGGTGCTCCCGTGGAGCCGCTTCCCCGACGTGGACGCGCTCCTGGGCCCGGAGATGCGCTCCACCGGCGAGGTCATGGGCATCGACGCGTCGTTCGGCATGGCGTTCGCCAAGTCGCAGCTGGCCGCAGGGGACCGGATGCCCCAGTCGGGCACGGTGTTCTTCTCGCTCGCCGACCGCGACAAGCGGGTCGGCCTGCAGGCGGCTCAACGCTTCGCCGAGCTCGGCTTCGGGATCGTCGCCACGTCGGGGACCGCGGAGTACCTGCGCCGCGAGGGCGTCGAGGTGGCCGAGGTCGTCGCCAAGTTGAACCGCGACGACGGCGACCCGGACGGCGCGCTCGACGGCGTGGACCTGATCGAGAGCGGTCGGATCGACCTGGTGGTGAACAGCCCACGTGGGCGCGGGCCGCGCGCCGACGGCGCACACCTGCGCCACGCCGCGGGCAGCGCCGGGATCCCACTCCTGACGACGGCTGCGGCCGCACTCGCCGCCGCCAACGGGCTGGCGGAGTGGACCACCCGCGACCTCGGCGTGAGGAGCCTGCAGGAGTACCACCGTGACGGGCGGGGGAGCGACCCCGAGGATCCGGCGGCGTGAGTCGGTTCCGCCGAGGCGGACCGGTGTCGGGCCCGGTGCCCGACCTCCGGACGCGTGTCGGGAGCGTCGACCTGGCGAACCCGGTGATGACGGCGTCCGGCACCGCCGGCCACGGCGTGGAGCTCGCGGACTTCGTCGACCTGCGTCGCATCGGGGCGATGGTCGTGAAATCGCTCGCCGCGGAGCCGTGGTCCGGGAACCCGGCGCCCCGCGTCCACGCCACCGCCGGCGGCATGATCAACAGCGTCGGCCTCCAGGGCCCCGGCGTGGCGGCCTGGCGCCGTGACGAGTTGCCCCAACTCCTCGGTGCCGGTGCGACCGTCGTCGCGAGCATCTGGGGTCGGACGGTCGAGGACTACGCCGCCGCGGCCGACGCCCTCGCCGACTGTCCGCCGCAGGTGGTGGCCGTCGAGGTGAATCTGTCGTGCCCGAATCTGGACGGGGGCGCCCACCTGTTCGCGCACGACCCCGAGGTCGCGGCGGCAGTGATCGCAGCGACCGCCGGGGCCGGTCGTCCACGGTGGGCGAAGCTCAGCCCGAACACCGACCGGCTGGTGGCCGTCGCCGGTGCGGTGGCGGCCGCCGGCGCCGAGGCCGTCACGCTCGTCAACACGGTCATGGGCATGGTGATCGACACCGAGCGGCGGCGTCCCGTGCTCGGAGCCGGCGGTGGCGGTCTCTCGGGCCCGGCCATCCATCCGGTGGCCGTACGAGCCGTCCACGACGTCCATGCGGCTCACCGCGACCTCCCGATCGTGGGTGTGGGCGGCGTCGTGACGGCCGTCGATGCGGTGGAGCTGCTGCTCGCCGGCGCCTCGGCCGTGCAGGTCGGTACCGCCACCTTTGCGGACCCCCGGGCCATCGAAACGGTGTGTGACGACCTCGAATCATGG
>CAJBIS010000079.1 GCA_903953195.1 uncultured Actinomycetes bacterium | reverse complement strand
GTCGACTTGCCCGTCCCGTTCACCCCGACGATCCCGAGCCGTTCCCGGGGGTCGAGGAGCAGCTCGACGTCGCGGAACAGGTCGGGGCCGTCGTCGAAGTGGTGCGCGACGCCGTGGAGTTCGACGACCCGGTCACCCAGTCGCGGCGTGTCGGCGTGGAGCGGCAGGTCGCCGGCGCGGGCCGCGGCCGCCGCCCGGCCCTCCACGATCGCGGTGGCCGAGGCGATGCGCGCCTTCGGCTTCGACGTGCGAGCCGGGGCGCCTCGACGCAGCCACTCGAGCTCGCGTCGCGCCAGGTTGCGGCGCCGGTCCTCGGCCTGCGCCGCCGCCGCCTCTCGCTGTGCGCGACCCTCCAGGTACGCGTCGTAACCGCCACGGTGCACGTACGACGCGCCGCGATCGAGCTCCAAGACCTGGTTGGTGACGCGGTCCAGGAAGTGGCGGTCGTGGGTGACCAGCAGCAGGCCGCCGCGGTGTGACGCGAGCCGCTCCTCGAGCCAGTCGATCGCATCGATGTCGAGATGGTTCGTGGGTTCGTCGAGGATCAACAGCTGCGCCGGCTGCACCAGCGCGGCCGCGAGTGCCAGCCGCTTGGCCTGCCCGCCGGAGAGCTGGTCGCAGCGTCGGTCCATCAGCGGGCCGAGTCCCAATCGGTCGGCGACCGCCTCGGCCTCCCACACCTCGACCCCCGGCACCCCGGCGAGTTCCTCGCGCACGGTCCGCGCCGAGAGGATCGGATCCTGGTCGAGCACTGCGACCGTCACGTCCCGGCCGCGGCGGACGGTGCCCGACTCGGGTTCGGTCCGACCCGCGAGGATGCTCAGCAGCGTCGACTTGCCGCATCCGTTCAGGCCGACGATGCCCCAGCGCTCGCCGTCGGCGACGCTGAGTGCGACGTCTGCGAAGAGCGGGCGGCCGGGTCGGCTCGCGGCCAGACCGCTGGCGTCGAGGAGGATCACCGGGTGCGGGCTCAGCGACCGGGGTACATCGCGGCGAGCCGGTTGTCGAGCCACTGCCGGTAGTTGGCCTCGGCGCGCGGTTCACCGAACGACACGTGTCCGAAGAACGCGGCGAGATCCGGACTCGAGTGGAGCGGGAAGACCTGCACCGCACCACGACCGTCCGACGGGATCGTCTGCTGCGCCAACCGGCGCACCGGCAGGGTCGGCGTCCGCACGTCGGGCCCGACGAGCGGCAGGTCGAGCAGGTGCATCATCCGGTCCGAGAACACGTTGCGCACGATCCCGTCACCGGTGCCGTACTGCAGGAAGACCGGCGGGCCCTGCGCGCGGATGCGGTCGATCAGGTTTCCGTGCTCCCCCTGGTCGAGCACCATCGTGGCCGCCCCCTGCAGTGCTGCAGCATCGCCGGGTCCCGCCCCGGCGGGGATCACTCCGGCGAACAGCGGCCAGATGACGGAGGTGAACAGCACCTCGGCGATCCCGGTGCCGGCGACCTGGAGGTACGCGCCCGACAGGCCCGGTTCGTAGGCGAGCAGGCCGGCGCCGAGCACACCGCCCATCGACGTCCCGGAGTACAGCAGGCGAGTCGGGTCCAGGTCGGCCACGCCGTCGCCGTGCGATCCATCGGGACGCCACGGTGCCAGGTCCGCTCCGGCGAGCGACGTCCTGACCGCTTCGATGAGACCGACGTTGTCACTGATGGCCTCGGCGGGGATCGATGCCAGACGTCCGAACCCGCGTGGCGTGGCGATGTCGAGCAGGTAGCCACCCTCGTCACGCCGGTCCCCGTGGTTCGGAACGTCGATGCCGATCGTCGCGACGCCGCGCTCGGCGTTCGCTCCGGCGACGAGGAACATCGTCTCCTTGGACACGGTGAGCCCGTGGCCGTAGATCTCGACCGGCGCGCCGTTGGGACCGGCCGGTGTGCGGGGCAGCACCAGGAGGAACTGCTCCCACGACGGGGTCGGTCCGTTCGCCGGATCCGCACGACCGTCGTGCCCGCGGAAGTCCGAGAGCTCGACCTCGCCGGTCACCACGGCGCTGGCCCCGCCATACAGCCCGGGCGGTGCGACCCGGAGGTTGCGCACCGGGTGCGCCGCGGCTCGCGACGCCGCCACCATGGCGTCCAGATCCGAGGTCGCGTCCTCGGCGCTCCGGACGCTGAACCGGGTGACCGACACGTACTCGGACCAACGGTCACCCTCGATGCGCCGCAGATCGGCACGCACCGACGACAGGTAGGTGTTCGGTTCGTCCATGCCCGGCGACCGGACGAGCCGGCCGGACACCGCACGGGCCCCGAGGGACAGCCGTGCGACGTAGGTCCCGCGGTGGTCCCAGCGCACCGCCGGCCAGGCCATCACCACGGGGCTGGCCCCGCCGTGCAGCAGCGCGTCCGGGCCGAGCGTCACCCGCACCGGGACCCGCGCGCCGGAGCGGGCGTCGAACACGGCGACGACATCGCCACCGTCGGTCGGGATCGAGGTGGGCAGCACCGCCCGGTCGAACTCGAAGATGACCGGACCCATGGCCGAGAAACCGTCAGCTCCCGAGAACACCTCGTCGACGCTGAGCCCCGGCCCCAACTGGGACTGGAGGCGCTCCGGGATGACCCCATCCGGAATCGCCACCCGACGCCCGGTGCGGGTCGAGGCGTCCGCCACGGTGAACTCGTCCGACGGATAGGGCAGCGCGCACGAGCGCATCGCCGCGGAGGTGCACGCGGCGGTCGACGGGTCACGTGTCGGCAGCGGTGACGGCGGCGCGGGCGCGCACGCCGCGAGCACGGCCGCCAGCGCCGCGGTCGCGGCGGCGACTGCGGCGACCCGACCGGTCGATCGACGATGCGGGGTCACGGCCAACGGTCCGGCCGGTCGATCAGGAGCCAGCCGGTGGCG
>CAJBIS010000078.1 GCA_903953195.1 uncultured Actinomycetes bacterium | reverse complement strand
GGATCGCCACGCGGCCCCGTTCGCCGGAGCCCGCCTCGACGGCCCGGCCGTCGTCGGTGATCACCGAGGCTCCCGCTCCGAGCGAGAAGTGGGCGGTCCTCTCGGCTGTGCCGCCGGTCGAGACCGACTGGCCCATGCCGATCGCCTCGGAACTCGAGAACGAGTCGATGAGCATCATGTTGGGGTTGTGGCGCAGCAGGCCCTGCTTGCTGGCCTCGGACCACATGACGCCGGACGACGAGATGATGAACACGCTCGAGATGTCCCACCGGTCGGGGTCGGAGTCGAGCAGTGACAGCATCGGCTTGGCGAACGCGTCGCCCACGATCGTGAGCGCGCTGACCCGCTCCGCGGCGATCGTCTCGAGCAGTTCGGTCCAGTCCATGCTGCGATCGGTGAGCGTGACGACCGAGCCGGCGCCCGTCAGGTAGAGCATCCCGGTGAACCAGCCGGTGCCGTGCATCAGCGGACACGCCGGCAGTCCGATGAGGCCGGGCTGTTCGATCGAGTCGATGAACGCCGCGACGCCGCCCACCTCGTCCGGATCGTTCGCCAGGATCGGTGTGCCCGCCGCGCACACGGCGCCGATCAGGTCGTCCTGGCGCCACATGACGCCCTTGGGCATGCCGGTGGTGCCGCCCGTGTAGATCATGAGGATGTCGTCACCGGAACGGCCCCACTCGGCCTCGACTCGCTCGCTGGTCGTGGCGGCGGCGGCCTCGTAGTCGTCGGCCCAGTCGGGTCGTGGACCGCTGCCGTCGTCGACCCACAACCAGTGCCGCACGCCCGGCAGTCGGTCACGCAGGTGCTCGACGCGGTCGGTGAACACGCCGTGGAAGACGACGGCGACCGCGTCCGCGTTGTCCCACAGGTACAGCAGCTCGTCGTCGAGGTAGCGGTAGTTGGTGTTCACCGGCACGAGCCCGGCCTTGTAGGCGGCGAAGCAGCCCTCGAGGTACTCGGGTCCGTTGTAGAGGTAGAGCGCGACCTTGTCCTGGTGCACCGCGCCGCCGTCGAGGAGGTACCGGGCGAGCCCGTTGGCCCGGGCGTCGAACTCCTGCCACGTCGAGCGGCGCTCACCGTGCACCTGCGCGGTGGCGTCCGGGAACTTGTGGGCGTTGGCCTCCCACAGGTCAGCGAAGTTCCATCCGGCCATGTCGGTCCCCCTCGGTGGTGGTCGGCTGAGGATCCTAGGTGCTGCGCAGCGGCCGTGGTCCGTCGACGGACTCGGCGGTAGCGTCGTCGGCGATGGACTTCGAGCTGCCCGCCGACGACGATCCGCGCCGCCTGGCGGTCCGGGAGTGGCTGGCGGCGAACCCGCAGCCCACCGGTCGGGCGCTCGCCGAGGCGGGGTACGTCGCGCCGCACTGGCCCGCGCCATGGGGACTCGCCGCCGATCCGATCCACCAGTTGGTGATCGACGACGAGTTGCGTCGGGCCGGAGTGTCGCGGCCGTCCAATCCGATCGGGATCGGATGGGCCGGTCCGACGATTCTCTCGGCCGGCACCGACGCCCAGCGCGACGACTACCTGTTCGGACTGTTGTCGGGTGAGGACATCTGGTGCCAGTTGTTCTCCGAGCCGGGCGCGGGATCCGATCTCGCGAATCTGTCGACACGAGCCGAGCTCGACGGCGACGAGTGGGTGGTCAACGGTCAGAAGGTCTGGACGTCGCTCGCGCACCACGCCCGCTACGGCATCCTCATCGCCCGCACCGATCCGGATCGGCCCAAGCACGAGGGCATCACGTACTTCGTGTGTCCCATGGACGCGCCCGGGATCGAGATCCGGCCGATCATCGAGATGACCGGTGGCCACACGTTCAACGAGGTGTTCCTCACCGACGTCCGGATTCCCGCGACGAACGTGGTCGGTGAGGTCCACGGTGGATGGCGTCAGGCCAAGGTCACGCTCGCCAATGAGCGCGTGTCGCTGTCGTCCGGTGGCGCGCTCTGGGGCATGGGTCCGACCGCCGACGACCTGTTGGACATCGTGCGTGACGCCGGGGGAGCGGCCGATCCGCTGCTGCGTCAGGAGCTGGCCGCCCTGCACATCGAGTCCGAGATCCTGCGACTGATCCGGTTGCGGACCGTGACGGCTGCGGTCCAGGGCCGCGAACCGGGACCCGAGGCATCGGTGCGCAAGATCCTCGCCGATGAGCACGGACAGCGGATCATGGGACTGGCGCGGGACCTCGCCGGAGCTGCGGGGATGATCACCGATGCCGGTCCACTGGGCACCGAGTCCCTCTGGTGGACCCACGGGTTCCTGTTCGCGCCCGCGCTCACCATCGGCGGCGGCACCGGTGACGTCCAGCGCAACATCATCGCCGAACGGGTGCTCGGGCTGCCCCACGACGTGGACGTCGAGGCGGGTCGCACCTGGTCCGAGGCCCGGCGCGTCGCGTCGGAGTGACCGTGGTCGGTGCGGCGGGCAACAGCCGGATCCGGGCCCTCGTGACCGGCGGCGCCGGCGTACTGGCGGGTCACCTGATCGCTGCGGTGCCGGCGGGCGTGGAACTCCACCTGACCGAGCACTCGACACCGGTCGACGACGCCCGCCGCCGCCTCGCCGAGGTGCACCGAGTCGATCTGCGAGACGGCGAGGCCACGGCGGCGCTGGTGGACCGCGTTCGTCCGGACGTCGTGGTCCACACCGCCTACCGGCAGAGCGAGCGGGCCGATGTGGTCGACGCCACCGATCACGTGGCGGCCGCGTCGGCCGAGGTCGGCGCCGCTCTCGTGGCGCTGTCGACCGATGTGGTGTTCGCCGGTGACCGCCCGCCCTACGGCGAGACCGATCCCGTCGATCCGGTGACGGACTACGGGCGATGGAAGGTCGAGGCCGAGCAGGCGTGCGTCGCCGCCGTGTCCGACGCCTGCCTCGTCCGGGTGTCGTTGATCGTCGCGTTGGATCCGCCCGACCGCGTCACCGCGTCGCTCCTCGATGCCATCGACGCGGGCGAGCGGCCCACGATGTTCGTCGACGAGTGGCGCCAGCCGGCGTCAGCAACCGATCTGGCCACGGCGATCTGGGCCATCGTGGCGCTCGACCGGCCGGATCGTGCGGGCGTCTGGCACCTGCCCGGACCGGAGTGGTGCTCGCGGTTCGAACTCGCGGTGGCGATCGCACGGGCGACGGGACGCGATCCGGCCGCCGTGGCCGAGGCCCATCAGGCGGATCACCCGTCGGTGCGGCCGCAGGATCCCCGGCTGCTCACCGACCGCTGGCACCAGCTGGGAATCACGCCGCGTCGCGTCACGGAGATGCGCCCCGCCTGAGGCCCCGGCACTAGGTTGACGCCATGGCAGATGGCAACGTCAGTGACCTGCGCCGCCACCAGAAGGTTGTGGCCACCGAGGATCTCCCCGGGGTTCCCACCGGCACGCACGGCAAGGTGCAGCTCGTGAACGGGTTCAGCTGGGTCCGGTACCGGGTCCGTTTCGACAACGGCGAAGAGCTCGGGTTCCTGAACCGTGACCAGCTCGCGCCCGCAAAGGGTTGGGAGGGCGCAGCATGAAGCTGAGCACGCAGATCGGTTATGCCGGTGGGTTCGCCGAGTCGGTGGCCCAGATCCAGGCACTCGAGCAGGCGGGCATGGATCTCGTCTACGTCGCCGAGGCCTATGGCTACGACGCCGTCAGCCTCATGGGCTATCTGGCCGCGGTCACCGAGACCATCGAGATCGCGTCGGGCATCCTGCCGATCTACACCCGGACCCCGACGCTGATCGCCATGACCGCTGCCGGCGTCGACGAGCTCTCGGGCGGTCGAGCGGTACTGGGTCTGGGTGCCTCCGGGCCCCAGGTCATCGAGGGGTTCCACGGCGTCCCGTACGACGCGCCGATCGCCCGCACGCGTGAGATCATCAGCATCTGCCGCAAGGTGTGGGCCCGTGAGGCGCCCGTCGTCCACGACGGCAAGAAGTACCAGTTGCCGCTGCCCGAGGGACAGGGGACCGGACTGGGCAAGCCGCTCAAGATCATCACGCACCCGCCGCGGCCGCGGATCCCGATCCACGTCGCGTCGTTGGGGCCCAAGAACGTCGAGATGACGGCGGAGCTCGCCGACGGCTGGCTCCCGATCCTGTTCCACCCGCAGAAGGCCCGCGACGTGTGGGGCCCGGACCTCGATGCTGGCTTCGCGAAGCGTTCGGCGGACCTGGGGCCGATGGACGTGGTGGCCGGTGGTCTGCTCGCGATCGGGTCGGAGGCCGAAGTGGCGGGATTCCGTGACTTCAGCCGTGGCATGGTCGCGCTCTACGTCGGCGGCATGGGGGCGCGTGAGCGCAACTTCTACAACCAGTTGTTCCAGCGGTACGGCTACGAGGCCGAGGCCGCAGAGATCCAGGACCTGTACCTGGCCGGCAAGAAGCAGGAGGCCGCAGCGGCGGTGCCCGAGGAGTTCCTCGAGCAGACGTCACTCTGCGGTGACGAGGCCTACGTGCGTGACCGGATCGCCCAGTACGCCGAGGCGGGGGTGACCGTGCTCAACGTGACGCCGATCGCCGCCGACCTCGCCGGTCAGCAGCGGATCATCGAGACCGTCAGGGGAATGCTCGACTGAGCCGAACCGGAGGTGCGATCGCCGGCTCACCCCGGCGATCGGGTCGCTCAGGGGGCGACGAGCGTGGCGTCGCTCAGGGGGCGACGAGCGTGGTCGTGGTCTCGACGACGGTCGTGGTCGGGGCAGGTTCCGTGGTGGTCGGCGCAACCGTGGTGGTCGGCGCGACCGTGGTGGTCGGCGTCGAGGGCAGCTGACCCTGGAGCAGCGGTTCGATGATCGGCATGACCACCGAGTCGGTGCAGGTGACGTTGCCGTTGTAGCGCCAGTTCAGGATGCCGGCGGCGGCGCTGCTGAAGAACAGGCCGCTGTACTCGACGTCGGCCGGACCCGTCGTTCCGAACTCCACCGGCGTGCCCTTGACGACGCCGAGGGTCAGGGACTCCTCGTTGATCGGGCTCGCCGGGTCAGGATTGTCGAGGCGCAGCAGCCCGATGTGGATCGGGACGACGAACGGTGTGACCGTGGCGTGGCGGACAGCGAAGCCCGAAGCGCTCGACGCCTCGAGGTAGGCCTCGGCGCCGAGGCCGTTGGGGTTCGAGCAGTAGGCGAAGTTGCCGGTCACCTGCTGGTCGATCGAGATCATCGCTCCGGTGCTGATGTCCCGGACGCCGGCGAGCACGAAGTTGTTGGTCGACGGGGGAGCGTCCTGGGCCTGCGACGGGGCGGCGAGCGCGGCGACGGCGGCACCGGCGATCAGTGTCCCCACGGCGATCATGCGAACGGGTCGCCGTGTCACGTGGCCTGCAGTTCCCACTCGTACCTCTCCGGATCGTCGCCGATCCTGCCGCCTTGAGTCCTCTGCAACGTACCGATCATGGACGGTCGGCACAAGGCGCTTGGCGACGTGCTCACGGCCGAACGGGGATCCGGCGGCGCCGGGTGCCGGATGTGCCACTCTCCGCGGTGAGATCCACACGTGCCGTGGTCTTCGCCGCACGCTGCTTCACGTCGTCGGACACCACGGGTACCAGCATCCCGTAGGGGGATGCGTTGAACTGGTGGTGCAGTGCGTGTGCCTCACCGAGGCGGTCGAGGAACGTGATGCGGGGCAGGTGCCGGCCACCGAGTCGGCCGTGGATGTAGACGTCGTGGACCAGGAAGTACGCGGCGCCGTAGGCGGTGATGCCGGCGGCGACAGGAACCAGGAAGCGCAGAGCGTCGAGATTGGTGCCGAGCAGGAACATGGTGATGGCCGTCCCGGCGAACACGAAGGGGAAGCGGTCGTTCTTCTCGAACCGGGCCACGGGCGGAAGGTGATGGCTCCGGTGCCACGACCAGGCGAATCCGTGCATGGCCCAGCGGTGCTCGGCGGCGGCCACGCCCTCCATGGCGGCGAAGGTGGCGAGAAAGATCAGCACGTCGGACACGCTCATGGAGCGTGATTCGTCGGGGGATGTGCGATCGGATGCGCGTCGGGCGCCGACCACCCTGTGCCGTCGGGCACGGGCGCTCGGTTCGCGGATCGGATGTGGCGACTCATGACCCGAGCCGCGAGAGGATCGCCTCGGCCTCGTCGACGATCGAGCGCACGAGGTCGCCGGCGGGGACGAGTGCATCGATGGCGCCCATGGCCTGTCCGGCGGGCATGAACTCCCGCTCCGGGTCGACGTCCGGTGTCGCCTCATCGCCGCCGAGGTGGTTGACGCCGTCGGTCATGGACCTGATGACCTGGCCGGGGAACGGTTCGGGCCGGACACCGGAGAGCTCGAACTCCTCGGCGTAACTGGTGCGCACCACGCGGCAGGTCTTGCCCGTGTAGGCCCGCGTGATCATGGTCCCGTCCTCGCTGCCGGCGATCAGTCGGTCCTTGTAGCCGGGTACCGCCCGTGCCTCGGGTGTGGCGATGAACCGGGTGCCGATCCACACCCCCGCAGCGCCGAGCGTCAGTGCCGCCGCCAGTCCGCGACCGTCGAAGATGCCACCGGCGGCGACCACCGGCACCTGATCGCCGACGGCATCGACGATCTGCGGGACGAGCGCCATCGTCGCCACCTGACCGGTGTGCCCGCCGGCCTCGGTCCCCTGGGCGACGACCAGGTCGCAGCCGGCCTCGACCGCGGTGACGGCGTGGTGGACCCGGCCGCACATGTTGACCACGACGACGTCCTGTTCGTGACACTGGTCGATGACCTCGCGGGGGACGCCGAGTCCGGCGACGAACACGGTGGCCCCGCCGTCGATGATCGCCTGCACCTTCGCCGGCATGTCCTGCGGCGCTGCGGTCAGCAGGTCGACGCCGAACGGGCGGTCCGTGAGCGAGCGCACCGCCGCGATCTCCTCGACCATCGTCTCGTCGCCCATCGTCGACGCGCCGAGGCAGCCGAAACCACCTGCTTCGGACACGGCGGCGGCGAGCTGGTGGTACGAGACGCCCCCCATGCCCGCCAGCATGACGGGGTGTTCGATGTCGAGGATCTCGGTGAGGCGGGTCTGCATGCGGCGAGCATACGCACCGGTTCGCCCGGCGGCGTCGACGGCGTCAGGCGCGGTAGGTCCCCGGCGAGCTGAACGTGCCGCGCCGCCAGCGGCGCGGGGTGAACACCACGGCCCGCGGGTAGTCCTCGAACAGCCATCGGGCGAAGTGGCGACGGGTCCACGGCGTGGCACCGGCCACCCGGATCGCGGTGCGCGCCCCCTTGCGGTGCTGCATCGCCCGGACGAGGAGCATCGACATCCGGTGGTCGGCGACCAGATCGTCGTGCACGGTTCGGCGGTAGGGCGCAGCGGCGTCACCGGTCGGCCCGGCGTCGACGACGGCCGCTGCGGCTCGTCGCCCGGTGAGCAGCGCCTGTCCGATTCCCTCGCCGGTGAGCGGATCGCACGCCGTGACGGCGTCACCGACGAAGAGCGTTCGTTCGGTGGCGGCCACGACGTCGTCGACGCGAGCGGGAATCGGCCACGCTCGGTGCGGCCCCTCGGGCGTGGCGTCGGGGCCGAGCAGCGCGCGTGCCCACGGGCGGCTGAGCAGATCGGGCCAGAGGGTCTTCATCTCGCGCACGGTGACCTTGCTGCCGCGCTGGATCCCGAACCCCACGTTCGCCCGGCCGTCCCGCAGCGGGAACGACCAGAAGTAGCCGGGGAGCAGGTCGGCATCGAAGCGGACGTGCAGTTGGGTCGCCGCAATCGGTCCCACGTCTCGGAAGTACTGACGGAACGCGTGCCACTCGCCCAGGTAGCCGCTGCGATCGACACCGAGGAACTTGCGTACCGGCGACCACATGCCGTCGGCGGCGATGCACCAACGTGCCCGGATCCGTTCGTCGCCCGCCTCGACGGCCACGCCGTGGGCGTGCTCGGTGACGGCGGTGACCGCAGTGCCCTCGCGGACCTCGGCCCCGGCAGCGCGGGCCAGGTCGAGCACCGCGGCGTCGAGGTCGATGCGACGCGCCACCGCAGCGAACCGACCCTGGTCACGCGGGAGCGGGAAGCACTTCGTGACGTCGGAGGGCGAGGTGACGAAGCAGTCGGTCACGTCCTGCCACGACGGCACGTCCTCGATGCGGAGTCCCAGCGCCTCGAGCTGACGCAGTGCCCCGGTGGTGAGTCCGTCGCCGCAGATCTTGTCGCGGGGGAAGGTCGCCTTGTCGACGACGACGACGTCGAGGCCGGCTCGTGCCAGTTCGATCGCTGCGGCGGCACCGGCGGGTCCGGCCCCGACGACCACGACGTCGCGTGGTGCTCCGGTCGTCGCTCCGAGGTCGGGTTCGTTCACGGCCTCAGGCTACGAGCCGAGGTCGCTCCACTCACAGCCTGCCGTCGGCGGGCGTCGGAGGGCTGCGGCCGACGTCACGGTGCGTCGCAGGTCCGCTCAGACGAGGGCGAGCACCTCGTCGTAGCCCTGCCGGACGCAGCGCATGAACAGTTCCGGGTCGGTGACTGCGGCCGGGTCGACGTTGATGCCGATGTTGAGCTCGTTCTGGTAACTCAACAGCGTCACGTTGGCGGCGGCCCCGGCGAGCGGTCCGAACGGGGTGACCGAGGCGACGCGCACGCCCCGAAGGTAGAGGGGGATGGGCGAGCCCGGGACGTTCGACGCCTGGAAGTCGAGTCCCTTCATCATGGTCCCGAAGATCTGCGTGACCACGGTCGTCGGCAGCCGGTTGAGGACGTTCGACAGCAGGTCCACGAGCTGGTTGGCGGGCTCGTTCCGTGCCCCCAGCATCCGCTCGCGTACCTCGCGCATCAGGTCCTCGACCGTGTCGGATTCGGTCGACAACTCGAAGCGCGCCGGGACGAAGTCGTTCCCGGCGACCTCGACCTCGGTGCTGGTCCGGATGTTGATCGGCATGCCCATGCGCAACGCCGGCATCTCGGCACCCAGCGCCCCGTGGTAGAGGTGGAACCCGCGCACCAGGCCCGAGACGAACGTGTCGTTGATCGTGCCGCCGATCACCTTGCCGGCCTTCTTCGACAGGTCGAGCGGCAGCGTGATGACGCCGAAGTGGTTCGACAACGAGCGGCCGGTCATCACGGTGGACAGCGGGTGGCTGACCGGTCGGAGGATGCGACCCGTCGACGCCACGAGCTCGCTGGCCGACTCGTACGTGCCGGCCGGGTCGGTGACGGCGCTGCCGGCGCTCGACAACCCCGACGAGGTGAGCCGACCCAGGAACGCGAGCTGGCGGCGGGTCTCGTGCTGGAACGCGTCCATGAAGCGCTCGGCCTGGTTGAGGACGTGGATCTCGGGCTCGTCGGCCAGATCGCGCTCCTCCGCCTCGGCATCGAGGTCGAACAGCTCGAGCATGAGGCGGACGCCGCCCACGCCGTCGGTGATCGAGTGGTGGATCTTCATGATGATGGCGCTGCCGCCATCGGCGAGGCCCTCGGCGACGGTCGCCTCCCACAGTGGGCGGGCCCGGTCGAAGCTCTGCATCGCCATCGGCTGCGCCATCTGCAGCAGGTCGTCCAGGGTGCCGGCGCCGGGGACCCGGGCGAACCGGACGTGGTAGTTCAGGTCGAAGTTGGGGTCGACCTCCCACCGGGGCGGTGCCAGCGACAGCGGATTCGAGCGAACCCGCTCCCGGAGGCGGGGAACCGCCCGGCTCGTCCGGTCGAACTCACGTCGGATCGTGTCCCGGTCGAGGGCGCCCTCGAGGACGATGATCGTCGTGATCGTGGACCGCAGCATCGGGTCCTTCTCGATCCCCCACATCAGGGCATCGGCATCGCTCATCCGGTCCTCGTAGCGGACCTCGGGGTTCGCAGCGTCGCTCATGGCGACAGCGTACGGTTTCGGCCGGACGCGTGCGGAATGACCGTCCGGTCAGTTCTTCTTCTTGTCCTCACAGTCGTAGTTGGCCGTGAACTGGTCGTTGTCGGTGTGACCGTCGGTGTAGGTGCGCAGGCGCCGGGTCACCACGGTGCCGCAACCGCTCGACTGGTTCTGGCCCGTCTGCCGACCCGACACGTACGGCGTCGAGTAGAGCTTCACGCTGATCGAGGTATCGGTGTACGACGGCCAGATGACCACACCGAACGGCGTGTTGTTCTTGATCTTCAGATCCACGCTCGGATACGCCAGCGTGGCCTCACGGCCGTAGGGGTAGCGGCTGATGTACTTGGTGTGGGCCATGTGGTACGGGATGTCGAGGCCGCCGAAGAACGCCGCGTTGAACAGCGTGGTGGCGAACTGGCTCACTCCGCCGCCGATGTCCTCCTTGAACTCGCCGTCGTAGATGACGGGAGCGTTCACGTAGCCCTTCTCGGCCGTCCGCTTGCCGACGGTGTCGTTGACCGAGAAGGTGGCGCCGGGCGGGATGAGGACGCCCTTCAGGTCGTCGGCGATCAGGTGGATGTTCTTGACGCGCGGCTGACCGGCCGGGTGGTTCGTGGTGAACTCGCCGATGACCTCCTTGACGCCGAGGCCGTTCGCCCAGTCGACGCCCTGCTGGGCCGTGACGGTGGTGGTGGGGAGCGTGATCTCGCGTTGGCCCTTCAGCAGTCCGTCGACGATGAGGTCGCCGGACTCGGGGGCGCAGCAGACGACGGCGTCCTTGCCGGCGATCGGTGTCGCCACGTCGTTCTCGATGTTGAACCGGACGCCGGTGGGGTTCGACTTGTCGGTCTCCACCTCCTCGGAGAGCAGGTTGTTCACCATGGCGCGGTCGAGGGACAGGCGGGGCGGGCTGCCGGGCGGCCCGTCGTTGACGACCGTGACGGCCGGGCGGAGTCGCGCTGCGTCGAACTCGGTCCGCTCGTCGCCGACGATCAGCGTCACCGTGCCCTGGGTGATCCCGTTCGCCTGGTCGACGATCCCCTGGATGGCCGAGTCGGGGGTCGCCGGTGGGATCGTGGCCCGCTCGACGTCGACGGTCACCGGTTCGCCGATGCGGTCGAGGGTGAGCGGCAGCGACTGCACCACCGAGTTCATCGAGATCTCGCGACCGGGCGTACCGGGGACGAGCTTCACGCCGTCCTCGGCGATCTCGATGGTGGGCTCCACTGGCGCGATCCGCTCCTCGCCCTCGAGGAACCCGATCGTCTCACCGAGTTTGGCGGTGTCCACGCCGACGATCACCGGGTAGGTGCGTGGCGAGACCAGTGAGGAGAGCCATCGGAGCGGTGGGGTGGGGAGTGGGTCGGTGCGCCCGACGTTCCACACCTCCTCGACGGTGGCATCGACGTTCACGCTGAGTCCCGCCTCGCCGAGTGTGGTCGGCTTGGTGAGATCGGCGGCGTTCACGGTGAGGGGCGTGGCCGGAACGTCCTTCGCCATCTGCTCGACGGTGGCGCGCAGCTCGTCACGACTCATGCCGCCGACGTCGACGCCCGCCAGTTGGACGTTGCGGGCCACCGAGTCCCGTGACATCCAGGCGTCCACGCCCCACACCGCGGCGATGACCGCGATGAGCACCAGCGGCGTCGCGAGCGCGGCGAGGATCGCCTTGTGGGACTTCTGCACCCTGAAAATGTGGCACACGCCGGGCTGCAGGTGGAGCCGCCTCCCTGAGCGACCGCGGGAATCTGTCAGGATGCGCTTCGATCGAGGGCCGGTGCTCGCCGAGCGTGGTCGGTCCGTGACGGAACGCCTCCTCGCGCGGCGCCCGGTCTGGAGGAGGAATCATGTCCATCAACCCTGATGCCGTCGGGACGGTGAGCTCCGCGGTCGAGTCGTCGTGGACCAGCCGGGACGCACTGCTCTATGCCGTGGGCGTGGGGGCCGGCCAGGACCCGCTCGACCGGGCGGAACTGCCGTTCGTGGCCGAGAATTCGATGGAGTTCGACCAGCGGGTGCTGCCGACGTTCGCGGTGGTGCTCCCGGACGTCAGCGGTGTGTTCGGCGAGATCGGCACCTTCAACCCGGCGATGCTCGTCCACGGCGAGGAGCGGATCCGACTGTTCGGGGAGCTCCCGCCACGGGGCACCATCTCGACCGTGGCCGAGATCACCGCGATCTGGGACAAGGGCAAGGGCGCCGTGGTGGAGATCACGAGTCGGTCGACGCTCGAAGGCGACTCGTCACCGCTGTTCGAGGTGGTGATGTCGGCGTTCATCCGGGGCGAGGGCGGCTGGGGCGGTGACCGCGGACCGTCGGGTCCCCAGCACGAACCTCCGGACCGGCCGGCCGATCACAGGGTCACCCTCACGACGCGCCCTGAGCAGGCACTGCTGTATCGGTTGTCGGGAGATCGGAACCCGCTCCACTCCGACCCGTCGTTCGCCGCGATGGCCGGCTTCGATCGGCCGATCCTGCACGGCCTGTGCACCTATGGGTTCACCGGTCGAGCGATCCTGCACGCGCTGTGCGAGTCCGATCCGGCGCGACTCGAGTCGTTCGGTGGCCGGTTCTCCTCGCCGGTGTTCCCCGGTGAGGAGCTCGTGGTCGAGATCTGGAGGACCGGTGCGACCGAGGCGGTCGCTCGGACCCTCGGCGGCGACGGCCGGATCGTGCTGGACGCCGGTCATGTCACCGTCCGGGGCTGAACCCACCTCGGGTGGACCGTCGATGCCGGCGGGTCGGCCTCGGTACCTGCCCTTCACGGGTGACGGCTCCCGTCTGCGGATGGGGCTCCGGCCGCTCGATCTCCGGCAGTGGGTGGAGGTGGACGAGGACTTCGACGTCATGTGGGACGAGCAGCGCACGGTGCTCGCCTCGCACCACCACGAGGTCATCGCCGTGGCCGAGCAGGGCGACCGGTCGACGACGGACGCCTGCTCGGAGCTGCTCGATGTTCTCGCTCAACACCTCGCGGAGACCGAGCCGCAACGCTTCACGCTGCGCGGCGACTGGGTGGAGGTGGCCGGGCACGACGAACGGATCCCGTGGCGCCCGGCGGCGCTCGCGGCGTCGGGGCAGCACCCGATCGAGGCGGCAGGGCGTCTGACCCAGGAGGACTGGTGCGTGCAGATGCCCGACCCGTCCGGCGTGTGGCGGCTGGCGGCCGCCAGCGTGTGTTTCCCCACGCGCTGGGTGCTCGGCGAGAAGATCGGGCGGTCCATGCGAGTGGTGCACGACCCGGTGACGGGCTACGAGTCGCAGCTCGCCGATCCCGTGGACCGCTTCTTCGATCAGGTCGGCGTCGATCGCCCGCGTTGGCGGGCGAACTGGAACCTGATGGACGACCCGACGCTGTTCCAGCCGGGCGGGAAGTTCCGAACGACGCCATCGTCGACCTTGCGTCCCGACACCGCGGGGGACCGGGTGTGGCTCCGTGTCGAACGCCAGACCCTGCGACGACTGCCTCGGACCGGTGCGGTCGTGTTCGGGATCCGGATCCACCAGGATCCGCTGAGCACGCTGTCCGACCGGCCCGACGACCTGGCGCGGCTCGCGGCGACGATCGAGTCGCTCCCGGCCGGCTCGGACCTGCACAAGAGCATCGGCGTGGTCGCTCCGGCGGTGTTGAGCTGGATCGCCGACCGCGTGGGCCGCACCAACGGCTGACCGTGGTCGGCGTGGCGCGGGCGGTCCGGGCCGACTTCAGAACAGGCGGAGCTCGTTCGACTCGATGCCGCGCAGTTCGTCGTAGTCCACCTCGACGCAGTCGATCCCGCGTGATGTGGCGAGCACCTTGGCCTGCGG
>CAJBIS010000077.1 GCA_903953195.1 uncultured Actinomycetes bacterium | reverse complement strand
GACCTGCTGGAACGCCAGGACGACGTCCAGGTGGCCATCGAGGGCCTGGTGGACCTGGTGGGAGAACTCCGGGCCGACGTGGAGGACGACCGCCCATGGAGCGCCGACCAACGCAGTGCCCACGTGGAGCGCCTGGCGGCACTGGTGTACGACCTGCGCGCCAGACGGTGAGAGCGGGCCCCATGGAAGGGGCCGACCGGGCAGACGGCCGACCGGACATAAGGCCGACCGGACATAATCAGGATTTCCGGCGTTTCGAGTCGAGCAACTCAGACCCCAGCGGGTGCCATGAACGCCCCGATCCGTTGCCTCGCCGGTATTTTCGACCCATGACACAGGAACTCGGAACGATGGCGCCAACTCGCCGCACAGCACGTTCGTCGCTGAGGGTCGGTCTCGCCGGGGTGACGCTGCTGGCGCTCACGGTGATCGCCGGGTGTGGGAACTCCGGTGAGTCGACCTCGGCCTCCACCACGGCATCGAATACGGCATCGACCACGAGCTCGACGCCTGTTGGCGGCGCCACCTCCGGAGGGGCGGTCGGAACCGACCAGGGATCCACGTCGACGTCGACCACGGCGCCGACCTCGACGACGGCACCAACGGGTGACGCATCCGGTGGGTGCCCGGTCGGTCGCTACCGGCTCGAGTCCCCCGGCACGGGCCTCCCGATCGAGATCACCTCGGGCGGCACCGGCGTGGTCGTGGAGATCGATGCGGATCAGCGCGTGCGCATCTCGTTCGACGAGTACGCCACGGCGAGCGGGACGGCCGGGGGCGGCTCGTTCAGCATCAGCGCCACCGGATCGATCACCGCCCGTCTCGAGGCCGCTCCGGGTACCGATGATCAGTACCGGCTCGTCGACATCGACGGCAGCGGCGTCACCGGCGAGCAGCGCATCACCATCGACGGCGGCGAGCCGATCGTCATCGCCGGCGCCGAGTTCACCGAGCTGGTCGGCAGCCTCGGTGGTGTGGGCGCCGGTGCGGCGCTCAGCTGCTCGCCCGCCGGTGACCTGCTGGCCACGGCCGGGCCGATCAGTCAGACCTACGTGCGGATGTGATCCGCCGTCGCGGGTCCGCTCAGACCGGCTGTGCGGCGATCTGACGACCCAGATCCACCAGCTGCCTGGTGGCGCCGCCGAGCTGCAGTTCGAGCTCCTTGACCAGCAGGAAGCTCCGGTGCAGCGGGTAGTCGCGGTCCACGCCGACGCCGCCGTGCAGATGCTGTGCGGCGTGCACGACACGCTGACCGCCCCACGCCGCCCAGAACTTCGCCACCGCGACGTGATCGGCCGCCGGCTCGTCGTGGTCGAGGCGCCAGAGGGCCTGCCACGTCGTGAGTCGGATGGCCTCGGTGTCCATGTAGGCGTCGGCGGCGCGGTGCGCGACGGCCTGGAACGAGGCGATCGGCACGTCGAACTGCTTGCGTTCCTTGGTGTAGTCCGCGGTGAGCTGGAGCGCCTGCGCACACGCGCCGACCATCACGGCGCACTGTGTGGCCACGGCGCGTTCGTAGGCCCAGGCGACGGAGGTCGCGCCCTCACCGATGAGTTCGGCCGGTGCCTCGGCGAGCAGGATCGCCGCCTGCGGATCGCCCAGGGTCGTGGCCTGTGGTTCGACGGCCACACCCTCGCCGGTGCGCACCAGGAACAGTCCGACCGACCCGCCCTCGACGGCGGCGGGAATGACGATCGCGTCGGCGATCGCGCCGGCCGGCACGCAGATCTTCGTGCCGGAGAGCACCCAGGTGTCGCCGGAACGGGACGCCACCGTCGACGGACGGAGCGGCTCACTCCCCGCCTCGTGCCAACCGGCCGTCAGGATGAGCTCCCCGGCGGCGACGGCCCCGAGCACCTCGGTGGCCAGCGCCTCGGGTGCGAACTCGGCGATCGGGAGCGCGCCCAACGCGAGCGTCTCCCACAGCGGCACCGCCGCGGTGGTGCGACCGGCCTGCTCCAGCGCGGCGCCGAGGGCCAACAGGCCCAGGCCCGCTCCCCCGGCGGACTCGGGCACGAACGCACCCAGGATGCCGGTCTCGGCCAGCTTCCCCCACAGCTCGCGGTCGAGCCGCGG
>CAJBIS010000076.1 GCA_903953195.1 uncultured Actinomycetes bacterium | reverse complement strand
CGTGAACGCGAGGTACCCCACGAGCACCACCACGACGAGCAGCACGAGCCGCACCGCGGTGCGGATCACGGCCCGGACGGCTCCGTGGTCGCCGTGCCGTCACTCAACCGGGCCCGGGCCGTGCCGAGCCGGCGCAGGCACTCGTCCCGGCCGAGGATCGCCATCGACTCGAACAGCGGCGGGCCGACACTGCGTCCGGTGACGGCCACACGCACGGGCGCCTGAAACTTCTTGCGACTCGCCCCGAGCGTCTCGGCGAGCGCCATCGTGCGTTCGTAGAGCTCGCTCGACTGCCACGGCCACTCGGCGACGCCGTCGATGACCGCGTCGAGCCACCCGGCGGCCTCGGGCACCATCGCCTTGTCCCACGAGCGCTCGTCGATCTCGGGATCGGCGAGGAACAGGAAGTCGACGTACCCGGGCACCTCGGCGAGCGTCTCGACCCGGGTCTGCACCTCGCCGGCGATCAACGCGAACGTCTCGTCGTGGTAGCGGTCCGACCACGGTTCGGACTCGAAGAAGGGCCGTGACCGCTCGGCGAAGTGCGCTGCGCCCAGATGGCGGATGTGCTCGCCGTTGACGAACTTCAGTTTCTGCGTGTCGAAGAACGCCGAGCTGTCGTTCACGTCGCCGATCCGGAACACCTCGGGGAACACGCCCAGCGGATCGAAGCACACCTCCTCGCCCCCCGGCGGACCCCAGCCGAGCAGCGCCAGGTAGTTGACCATCGCCTCGCTCAGGTAGCCGCGGTCGCGGTAGTCGAGCAGCGACACGTCGTCGCGGCGCTTCGACAACTTCTTGCGCTGCTCGTTCACGATCAGCGGCAGGTGCGCGAATCGCAGCGCCGAGGCGTCGAGGCCGAGCCCCTGGCGGAGCAACAGGTACTTCGGCGTCACGTTGATCAGGTCCTCACCACGGATCACGTCGGTGACCGCCATGTGGGCGTCGTCGACGGCGTTCGCGATGAAGAACGTGGGCGAGCCGTCGGCACGACGGATCACGAAGTCCTCGATGTTGGCCAGCGCGAATGAGATCGGTCCGCGGATGGCGTCGTCCCAGCCGACCTCGGTGACGCCGAGCGCATCGGCATCGACGCGGAATCGCACGGCACGACCCTCGCCGGGTCCGAGCCCACGATCCCTGTCGGCGATGTCCCACGCCTTGCCGCCGGTGCGCTCACGGTCCGACTCGGGCACCGGGTCCGACCAGTAGGCCAGCCCCGCGGCGAGCAGACCGTCGACCGCCTCCTGGTGGGCGTCGATCCGGCTCGACTGCCGGATCGGGTCCTCGTCCCAGTCCAGCCCCAACCATTCGAGGGCCCGGTAGATGACGTCGATGAGTTCCGGCTTGGACCGTTCGAGATCGGTGTCCTCGACCCGGAGCAGGAACGTGCCGCCCACGGACCGCGCCGCCAGCCAGTTGAACAGTGCCGTCCGTGCGCTCCCGAGGTGCAGGTAGCCGGTCGGGGCGGGGGCGAAGCGCATGCGAGGCGCAGAGGAACTGGGGCTGCTCACAGGCCCCAACCTAGTGGTCGGGGTCGCGGCCACTGTTTGACTCCTACGATGGCGGGTGATGAGTGACGTGCCGCCACCCACCGAACCGAGCGACGACTCGTCCGGACCCGTCGGCTTCCACGTGGAGGCAACCGCCGACGCCGGGGCCACGCCGCCGCCACCCCAGCGTCGCACGCTCGTCATCGGCATCCTGACCCTGGTGGCCGTCGCGCTCGGCCTCGGCGCCGTGGCGCTCTTCGGCGGCGACGATCCGCCGCCACCGGCGACCACCACGACCACCTCGACCACCACGACCACCGCTCCGTCGGCGTCGAACGCCGTCGTCGTCGCGACCGCCAAGGGCCCGAGCGTGCAGGTGGCGGCGAATCCGCCCGCCAACTGGGACACGGCGACGCCCGTGACGCGGTACGGACCGCCGCCGCCGCCGTCGACCGCCGAGGAACTCGCTGCCGCCGGCCAGGCCCCGCCCGACATCCCCCGCCTCGGCTACGACGTCGACGGTCGACGGGTCACGGCCGCCGGTTGGGTCTTCGACAACCCGACGTCGCTCGACAACCCGTTCGTGATGCTGGTCACCGAGCGGCGCGGCGACCACCTGCAGGTGCAGATCCCGGTCCGACCCGACGGCATCGTCGGTTACGTCACGGTCACCGACGTGCAGCTCGACACGATGGCGCAACGCATCGAACTCGACGTGAGCGACCGGCTGCTGCGCTTCTACGACGGCGACGAACTCGTCACCGAGACGCAGGTCGTGGTCGGCAAGGACGAGACCGCCACGCCCACCGGCCGCTTCTACATCACCGACCGTGTGGTGAAGGACGATCCGAGCGGGCCGTACGGCCCGCTGGTCCTGGCGACGAGTGCGTACAGCGAGCAGCTCGACAGCTTCGACGGCGGTGCACCGGTCATCGCCTTCCACGGCACGAACAATCCGGAGTTGATCGGCTCGGCGGCCTCCAACGGGTGCATCCGTCTGCCGAACGACGCCATCATCGCCATCGGCGACCGGATCCAGCTCGGCGCCCGGGTCGACATCTCACCCTGAGCGGGCGCGACGCTCGGGTCAGGTCGGGTCGGTCAGACGTCGAGGTCGAGACACGAGCGCCAGTCGGCGGCGTGCCGCTGGGCGATCTCGGTGTGCACGAGACGCAGGACGTCCTCGGGTGCCGAGTCGGCGATGCGACGCAGGTCCGAGTAGTTGTGACGCAGATGCACCTCGTCGAACCAGTCGGCGCGCAGCTCGGCCAGCGCGGATGACGGCGAGGCGTCGAGGAATCCCCACACCGTGAGTCCGACGGTGACGTCGTGCAGCACGGGCGCCCGGCCGAACAGGCCCGAGCGCTTCATGGCGATCGCCGTGGCGCCGGCGAGGGCATCGACCTCGTGCTCGTGCTCGCCCAGGTGCAGGCGACCCTCGTACTGGCGGGCCAACTTGAGCGCGTACCCCTGATCGGGACCGGGCGTCCCGAGGCGTTCACCCTCGGGCTGCCGCCCGCTGAGCTCGCCGGGACGGTCCGCCGTCCACGAACCCTCGCGCCGCGGCGGCGAGGCGTACCGGCGCACCGGCTGGTTGGGATCGGTCGGGACGTGGTGGGGAGCGGCCATGCGAACGTGAGCGTACCCCGTGCCCGGACCCCGCCCGACGTGACCGGCGCCCGCCGCTCCCGGTCAGTCAGCGGCGTGCAGCAGGCCGAAGGTGAGTCCGTCCCGCAGCGCCTGCCACGACGCCTCGATGAGGTTGGGCGACACGCCGGTGGTCGTCCAGGTCCGGTCGCCATCGGTGAAGTCGATGAGCACCCGGACGACGGCGCCCGTGGTGCTGAGACCCGGCCCGGCCGACCCGTCGAGCACTCGGACCCGGTAGTCGGTGAGCCGGATCCGGTCGAGCGCCGGGAACGGGACACTGAGTGCGCTGCGCAGTGCGCCGTCGAGCGCGTTGACGGGGCCGTTGCCCTCGCCGACCGCGGTCACCAGCTCGTCGCCGATGCGCAGCTCGACGGTCGCCCGGGTGCTGACCACGGCGTCGTTCGACACACCGCCGAGTCCGTCGTCGCTCGCCGCCCGGTGGTGCGACGAGACCACGTACGACTCGACGTGGAACCACGGCTGGGTCCACCCGAGCGCCTCGCGCATCAGGAGTTCGAGCGACGCGTCGGCCGCCTCGAACACGAAGCCCTCGGCCTCGAGCACCTTCAGTCGTTCCGACAGCTCGCCGGCGGCGCGGGCGTCGAGGTCGAGCCCGAACTCCGTGGCCTTCAGCGTCATGCCCGACCGCCCGCCCAGGTCCGAGACCAGCACGCGTGTGCGGTTCCCGACCTCGGACGGGTCGATGTGCTCGTACGACGCGCCTCCCACCTTGCCGAGCGCCGAGGTGTGGAGTCCGCCCTTGTGCGCGAACGCCGACGACCCGACGTACGGGTCGGCCGGGTGCGGCGGCAGGTTCACGAGTTCCGCGACGTGGCGCGACACCTTGGTGAGCCGTTCCATCCGCCCCTCGGGCAGCGTGGCGATGCCCAGCTTCAGCGTGAGGTCGGGGATCACCGTCATGAGGTTGGCGTTGCCGGTCCGTTCGCCGTACCCGTTGACGGTCCCCTGCACGTGGGTGGCGCCGCCCACGACGGCAGCGACGGAGTTGGCGACGGCACAGCCGGAGTCGTTCTGCGTGTGGATGCCGATCGTGGTGCCGGCGAAGTGCGAGACGACGTCGGTGGTGATCGCCTGCACCTGGTGCGGGAGCGAACCACCGTTGGTGTCACACAGCACCAGGCAGTCCGCGCCGGCGATGGCCGCGGCCTCGAGCACCCGGAGGGCGAACTCCGGGTTGGCCCGGTACCCGTCGAAGAAGTGCTCGGCGTCGAAGAAGACCCGCAGCCCGGCATCCGACAGGAACCGCACCGAGTCGGCGACCATGACCACGCCCTCGTCGAGCGTGGTGCCGAGCGCCTCGGTCACGTGGAAGTCCCAGCTCTTGCCGACGATGCAGACCGTGCCCGCGCCCGACTCGACGAGCGCCCGGAGCGTCGGATCGTCGTCGACGCGTCCGGCCGGGCGCCGGGTGGACCCGAACGCGACGAGCTGCGCGGTGGTGAGCTGCATCTCCCCCGCCGCGGCCCGCCGGAAGAACTCCTCGTCCTTCGGATTCGCCTGCGGATACCCGCCCTCGATCCACGCGACGCCGAGCCAGTCGAGCTGCTCGGCGACGCGCAGCTTGTCCTCGACGGTCAGCGAGATGCCCTCGAACTGGGCGCCGTCGCGCAGCGTCGTGTCGAAGATCTCGACCGAGTCGGGCAGGCCGTCACTCACCTGACGAGCTCCACCCAGTCCGAGTACTCGTCGACCTCGCCGCGCACGATGCGCGCGTACGTGGCCGCGACGTACGAGGTCATCGACCCCGGGCACGGGATGGACCGGTCGTCGACCGAGTTGACCGCCGAGACCTCGGCGGCGGTGCCGCACACGAACATCTCGTCGCAGGTGTACAGGTCGGAGCGGGTCAGATCACCCTCGACGACCTCGACGTCGCGGCCCGCGAGGATCCGGCCGATGGTGTGCTGGGTGATGCCCTCGAGCGCGCCCGCCGACTGCGGCGGCGTGATGACGCGCCCCTTGCGCAGCACGAAGATGTTCTCGCCGGTGCACTCCGAGACCATGCCGGCCGGGTTCAACATGATCGCCTCGTCGTACCCGGCGCGGAGCGCCTCGACCTTGGCGAGCGACGAGTTCACGTAGTTGCCGGTGGTCTTGGCCGCAGGTGGCATGGCGTTGTGGTCGTGCCGCAGCCACGTGCTGATCTTCATGCGCACGCCCTTGCTGAGCGCCTCGTCGCCCAGGTACGCGCCCCACGGCCAGCAGGCGATGGCGACGTCGACCGAGCACGGCAACGTGTTCAGCCCCATCTCGCCGTAACCGAAGTAGGCGATGGGTCGGATGTAGCAGGACGGCAGGCCGGAGTCGCGCACGACGTCCTTGGTGGCCTCGACGAGTTCCTCCACCGAGTACGGGAGGTCCATCCCCATGATCTTCGCCGACTCGTGCAGGCGCACCATGTGCTCGCGCAGACGGAAGATGCCGGGGCCCTCGGCCGTCTCGTAGGCGCGGATGCCCTCGAAGACGCCCATGCCGTAGTGGAGCGTGTGGGTCAGCACGTGGATCTGCGCCTGGTCCCACGGCACCATCGTGCCGTTCATCCAGATGTGGTTGGTGGGTTGGATCGGCATCTCGTTCCCCTGTGTCCCGGTGCTGCTCCCGCAGCGGTTGGTGTGATCCGGTCGGATCGGTGGTGATCGTGTGGTCGGCGCCTCAGCCGAGCGCCGCTCGCGTCTCGGCGGCAACGGCATCGCCCACCTCGGCGGTCGAGCCCGAGTAGCGGTCGGGCTGCTCACACGCCGTGGCGATCGCCGCCGCTGCGGCCTCCTCGCCCAGGAAGTCGCACATGAGCCCGGCCGACACGATCGCGGCGATCGGGTTGGCGACACCCTGCCCGGCGATGTCGGGCGCCGTCCCGTGCACCGGCTCGAACATCGACGGTCCGGTGCGGGCCGGGTTGAGGTTCGCCGACGCGGCGTAGCCGACACCGCCGGCGACGGCGCCGCCGAGGTCGGTGAGGATGTCGCCGAACAGGTTGTCGGTCACGATCACGTCGTAGCGCTCGGGCCGCTCCACGAAGTGGATGCAGGCGGCGTCGATGTGGTCGTAGCCGGTGCTGACCTGCGGGTACTCCTCGGCGACCTCGTCGAAGACCCGCTGCCACAGGTCGCCGGCGAACGTGAGCACGTTCTTCTTGTGGATCAGGTGGAGCTGCTGGCGTTCGGACGCCGCGGCGCGGTCGAACGCGAACCGCACGCACCGCTCGACACCCATGCGGGTGTTGACCGATCCCTGCGTGGCGATCTCGTGTGGCGTGCCCTTGCGCAGGAACCCGCCCTCGCCCGCGTAGGTGCCCTCGGTGTTCTCGCGGATCACCTCGAAGTCGCAGCGCGGCGGCAGCCGGAACGGACGCAGGTTGATGTACTGGTCCAACTCGAAGCGCATGCGGAGCAGGATCCCCCGCTCGACGAGTCCCGGAGGCGCCGCCACGCCGACGGCCGGGTCACCGACCGCGCCGAGCAGCAGGGCATCGAGCCCGCGCCACTCCTCGAGCACCTCGTCGGGCAGCACCGTGCCGTCCTCGAGGTAGCGGTGCGCGCCCAGGTCGTAGTCGACACGGTCGTAGGTCACGCCGGCGGCGTCGACCACCTTGAGGGCCTCGGTGAGCACCTCGGGGCCGATCCCGTCGCCGCCGATCACGCCGATCCTGTGGGTCATGAGCGTTCCTGTTCCTGTCCACGGCCACCATCGGTGCGGCCATCCGTCCGGGCAAAAGAAAACCGTCCACCAGGTGGACGGTGAGTCGCGCACGCCGGAGTGGGCGTGCGCTAGCGAATGATCACGATGCCGACGGCATCACAGCGATGCGAGGGCGTGTCGGTCAGCATCCGACCACCCTACCAACGGCGCTCGGCGTGGCGACAGCCCGCACGAGGCTGCCGCGCACGGGGCTTCGGGACGGGCGCCACAGCGGAATACGCTGATCCGATGGCTGATGCACACCACATCTCGCAGACCGCCCACGACCGCCTGTCCGCCGAGCTGCTCGAACTCCGCACGCACGGCCGGATCGATCTGGCCGACCGCATCGAACGGGCCCGGGAGCACGGCGACCTCAAGGAGAACGCCGAGTACCACGCCGCCAAGGAGGAGAAGGCGAAGATGGAGGCCCGGATCGCGAAGATCGCCGGGATCCTCGAGAACGCCGTGATCATCGAGGGTGTGGGCGACGGGACCGTTGCGGCCGGGTCGATCGTGCACCTGCGCTACGAGGGCGACGACGAGGACGAGGTCGTGAAGTACCTGGTCGGGTCCATCGAGGAACGCCACGGCGACCTCGAGGTCGTGTCACCCAACTCCCCGCTCGGTGAGGCGCTGCTGGGCGCATCGGCCGGCGACACCGTGAGCTACGCCATGCCCAACGGCGAACTCAGCGTCATCGTCGTCGAGGTCGAGTAGCCCGACGCCACGAACCCGTCAGGTCGCCCGCAGGCTGACCACCCGATTCTGCGACGGGAACGAGAGCCACATGTTCGCCCCGTCGAACACGATGCCGCCGGCGCCTGCCGTGACCGCGATGTCCGGCAGCTTGACCGATGTGGTGGTGTCGATCCGGCTGACGACGTTCGAGTTCTGATTCGCCACCCACATGTTCGAGCCGTCGAAGGCCAGGCCGATGGGGTTGTCCCCCACGGCGATGTCGGGCGTGATCTTGACGCCGTCGCGGCGGTAACGGCTGACCGAGTTCTGCCCCTGGTTGGCGACCCAGATGTTGACGCCGTCGAAGGCCACGGCCGACGGTCCCAGTCCGGTTGCCGCTGATTCGAGCGACACCACGAAGGGTGGATCCGTCCCGATCCGGGCCACCACGTTGCTCGACTGCAACGCCGTCCAGATCTGCCCGCCGGAGTAGGCGATGCCGACCGGATCGCTTCCCGCCGGGTACGTCTCCGTTCCGATGAGGGCACCGGTGGCAGCGTCGAACGCCCGCACATCGTCCGACCCCACGCTCGACACCCACATGCGGGTCCCGTCGAAGGCCAGGCCCCGAGGCTGTGAGCCGGGCACGATCGCGGGAAGCACCTGCCCGGTGGCCACGTCGATCCGGGTGAGCGTGCCGGCGGTCCGGTTCGCGACCCACATCCGGGTTCCGTCGAACGCGAGCGCCGTCGGGCCGGTCCCCACCGTGATGTCCGGGAGCACCTTCTCTCCAGTCACGGCGTTGATCCGGGACACCGACTTCGAATTGAGGTTCGCCACCCAGACGTTGGTGCCGTCGAAGGCGACCGCCGTCGGCGAGGACCCGACGTTCGCGCTCTTCGTCCTCGACCGATCCAGATCCCAACGGAGCTGCGTCAACTCGTCGCCGGACAGCCGAGCGCCGGTCGTGAAACCGGAGATGTCGGCGATCAGGTCGACCGGACCACCGGAGACGAAGAAGCTGAGCCCACCAGTGGACGACAGCGCAGCACTCGCGAAGTTCGACAGGCTGGGCTGGCCGGTTGCGAAGTTCAGCACCGACGTCGCCGGGCGGGCTGCACCCGCCGGGAACACCGTCGGAAAGCCGGTCGCCGCAGGCGAGACGACGGTGACATTGACGAAGACGCTCGTCGCGTCGCCCGGGATCCTGCACCCGCCGTTGACGCCCGTGACCTGGATCGTGTGCGTCGTGTTCGCCTGCAACGGAGTGGAGCGTGGACCGACGGTCCGAGGCGCGGGCCGGGTGTCCATGATGCGGCACGGCGTGATCGACGTCACCTGCGGCGTCACACTGCTGTTGATCGCGCCCGAGGCGCTCACGCCTCCCACACCGGCGATCACGGCGAGCGCGGCGCCGATCGCCGCCCAGCGGGTCCTGATCGCCCGAGTGCCCACGCTGCGACGATCGTCGCGCGCCCAGTCGCACCCGTCGGGCAGTGTGCCGCCACGCGTCTGCTCAGCCACTCGGATCGCCCCCTGTGCGTTGTTTACGTGCGAAGTGTATGCACGGGCTCGAAGTCGGACCAACCGCGGCGAATCGCCGGCGCCACCGCCGAGGTTCGGCGCCGTTCAGGCGATCACGAACTCGATCGCCGCACCCAACTGGTCGGCGAGCAGGCCGGCCCGTTCCTCGGCGGTGAACGTCTCGAGCGCCAGATCGGCATCGTCACGGCCGACGACGCCGATGCACACGACGTCGCCCCGGTCGTCGACCTCGAGGCGTTCGACCCCGCCGTCGTGGTTGCGGTCCATCCCGATGGCGATGCGCAGGATGCCGGCCAGTGAACGCACGACCGTCTGGTCCGCCTCGGTGAGCGAGGCGAACTCGGGGTGCTTGTCGATCGACGGCACGCTGCGCCGGTGGTAGCGGGCCACCTGGGCGATCAGTTCGATCTCACGGTCGGTGAAGCCCATGAGGTGCTCGGAGTTCCGGATCACGTAGTAGCTGTGCTTGTGGTGGCGCGAGTGCGACACGAACAGCCCGACGTTCGCGAGCAGCGCCGCGGCCTCGAGCAGCTCGCGTTCCGCGTCGCCCAGCCCCAGCCGACCGGCGAGCGAATCGTGGAGTTGCAGCGCGAGTCGCGACACCTGGATGGAGTGGTCCGGGTCGTCGTCGCACAGTTCCATCAGGTGGAACACCGACGCCCGGCGAAGTTCGGACAGGTGGTGCAGCGCCCCACCCCGCAGACGGTGCAGACCGTCGAGCAGCACACCCTCGCGGAGCGCGTACTCGGAGATCTCGAACGACTTCACCTTGAGCGCCTCGAAGACCTGCTCCAGCACGATCGCACCGCCGAGCAGGATGTCGGCCCGGGCCGAGTCGATCCCGGGCAGGCGACGCCGCTCGGCGATGGTCGGTGCCGACGCCAGGTCGTCGATCACCGCCGTCAGGTCCTTGCGGCTCACCACGTACCCGTTGAGGGACTGCGGCACGTCACCGACCCGGGCCGCGACCATCGAAGGGCTGCTGAATGAAAAATACCTGATCCGTGAAGGGCGCGAGCTCATACCGACCGCCAAAGCGTCGCAATTGATGACCTTGTTGCGCGGACTCGATTTCACCGTCTTGACCGCCCCCGCGCTAACCGGCGAATGGGACTACAAGCTCTCGCACATGGAACGCGGCAAAATCAGTCGCGAGGAATTCATGCGCGAGATTG
>CAJBIS010000075.1 GCA_903953195.1 uncultured Actinomycetes bacterium | reverse complement strand
TGCCGCGCGGGCTCGTCATCGTCGAGCACATCGAACGGTCACCCGCCGGCAAGGCGGACTACCGCTGGGCGCGCGCCGCCGCGGAGCGCGGACCGGCGGCCGACTGAACGGACTGGCTGATCGGGCCGATCGACGCTGCGAACCCTCAGTTGCCGGCGGGGTCCGTCAGGTGCGTGCCCGACTCGGCGACCTGCTTCGCCCACGGGTAGTCCGGTTTGCCCGACGGTGAGCGCATGATCTCGTCCACCGTGTGGAGTTCGCGGGGGACCTTGTATCCGGCGACGTGGGTCCGGGCGTGGTCCGCGAGCTCCTCGACCGTTGCCGACTCCCCGGTGCGGAACTGCACCACCACGGCAACGTGTTGACCCCACCGTTCGTCGGGCACGCCGACGACGAGGCAGTCGAACACTGTGGGGTGTGACTTGAGAGCCTGTTCGACCTCCTCGGGGAAGATCTTCTCGCCCCCCGAGTTGATGCTCACGGTGCCCCGTCCGAGCATTACGAGTTTCCCGTCATCGGTCCAACGGGCGAAGTCGCCGGCCACGGCGTAACGGACCTCGTCGACCTCGACGAAGGTCTCGGCGGTCTTGACCGGGTCGTTGTGGTAGCCCAGCGGGATGTTGCCCGACCTAGCCAGGCGGCCGATCCGATCATCGCCCGGGAGGATCGGCTGGAGGTCGTCGTCGAGGATCACCACGTCACGACCTGGCTCGACGGTGGGCCCGCCACCTTCGATCCGCTGACCCTTGGCGGCGTAGGTGATGCCGTTGAAGCCGCCCTCGGTCGACCCGATCGAGTCGGTGATGATGAGATTCGGGAATCGTTCGAGGAATCGATCCTTGACCGACTGACTGAAGAGCGCGGCGCTCGACGACAGCGCCACCATGCTCGATGCGTCCCAGCGGCCGGGCTCGGCCTCGATCGCCTCGATGAGCGGCCGACCGATCGCATCCCCGGTGATCAGCATGGCGTTGATGCCGTAGCGATCCACGAGATCCCACACGTCCTCGGCGTCGAACTTCGGCAGCAGCACGATCGTCGTGCCGATGAACCACTGGCTCATCGTGGCGATCTGCGCGGCACCGTGCATGAGCGGTGGGATGACGCAGAAGACCAGGCCGGTCTCCGAGGCCGCCGCCTGCTCGGCCTTCGAGTACTCCGATGCGACGCGCTCGCCGGTGAGGGCGTCGATGCCCTGGCCGAGCGCGAAGTAGATGTCCTCGCTCCGCCAGACCACGCCCTTGGGAAGGCCCGTCGTTCCGCCCGTGTAGATGACGTAGTGGTCGTCGCCGCTCCGCTCGGGGAAGTCGCGATCCGGCGACGCGTCGCTCACGGCGACCTCGAAGGGGACGGAGCCGAGCAGGCCGACGGCATCCTCGCCGCTGTCGTCCTCGATGTGGACGAAGACCGTCAGGGCCGGGGAACGGCCCGCCACGTTCGCCAGGCGGGAGGCGTAGCCCTGATCGAAGACGCAGGCCACCAGTCCGGCGTTCTCGATGATGTGGGCGAGCTCGTCCTCGACGTACCGGTAGTTGACGTTGATCGGGACCGCGCGGACCTTGAGGCAGCCGAGCATCGCCGTGACCCACTGTTCGGAGTTCATCGCGTAGATGCCCACGTGGTCGCCCGGACCGACGCCTGCCGACAGGAGGTAGTGCCCGAACCGGTTGCCCCGGGCGTCGAGTTCGGCGAACGTGAACTCCCGTCCGCGGTCGACGACGCAGAGCCGGTCGGGGACGGCGTCGACGGTGTGTTCGAAGAGGTCGGCGATGTTGTAGCTCACGGCCGAAAACTAGAACAGGTTCCGGGTGGGTGTCGCACCGGTCAGTCGGCGGGCTCGGCCGCCTTCGCCGCCGCCGACGTGGGGGTGACCGGCGCCGGTCGCTTCACCAGCGTCGGGTCGACGACTCCGGCGAGGTCGGTCAGTTCGGCGAACGCCGGGGTGACCTGTGCGGCGAGGTCCCAGAGGTCCTCCATCAGCTCCTCGTCGGCGAGGAAACCGATGTCGACGTGATCGCGGTACGACAGCACGGTGATGTTGAGCCCGGCGCCGTCCATGATCGGGCCCATCGGGTACGTCGCCACCATCTCGGCGCCGCCGAAGTAGAGGGGGAACGGCGGGCCCGGGACGTTGGAGATGACCAGGTTGTGGATCGGTCGGTGCGCGTTGGCCAGCCCCATCGACGAGTAGAGGCGGGCCGCCAGACCGAACGTGCGTGGTGCCGCCCACTCCGCCCAGTCGGTGAGTGTGTGGGCGCCGATGGCGTGGTGGTCCTCCTTCGCGCCCTGGGTGCTGGCCACGATCGTGGCGATGCGCTCCGCCGGATCGTCGACGTCGACGGGCAGCGAGGCGAAGAGGGCCGAGACCTTGTTCGCGCCGTCGCGCTCGTCCTCACCGTCACGCACCGACACCGGGCACACCGCGACGAGCGGCGTGTCGGGCAGCGCATCCTTCTGCTCCAGGTACCGGCGAAGGGCGCCCGTGCACACGGCGAGGACCACGTCGTTGACCTTCACGTCGAGCGCGGTCTTGACCTGCTTGACGGTGTCGAGCGGGATGCGGGCGAACGCCACCTTGCGGTGCGGGCCGATCGACATGTTGAACGGGGTGCGCGGCGCGGTCAGCGGGACGGCGCCATGGCTGACGTCGGGATTGCGCACGTTGCCGATGAGCGTGGCCACCGACCGGGCGGTTCGCCCGATGAGGCCGAAGGCGTCACCGGCGAGGCGCAGCTTCGACATGGCGGCGTACGACACGAGCTCGAGGTCGCTCGGCACGTGCTCCGGTTCGACGGGCTCGGTGGCGACCTCACGGCCCGACGCGTCGAAGTCGAACAGTTCGGTCATGATCTCGGCGCCCGACGCCCCGTCGATCGCGGCGTGGTGGACCTTGCACACGAAACCGATCCGGTCGTGCTTGAGCCCCTCGATCACCCAGGCCTCCCACAGCGGCCGGTTGCGGTCGAGCGGGATCGACACGATCTGGCCGGCGACCTCGGCGAGTTCTCGCCGCCCACCCGGTGCGGGACACCCGATGCGTCGCACGTGGTAGTCGAGGTTGAAGTCGGGGTCCTCGATCCACACCGGATGGTGCAACTGGAACGGCACCCGGACGAGGCGGCGCCGGAACGGCGGGACGAGCGGCAGGCGTTCGCGGATGGTCTCCTTGATGGCGTTGAACGAGTAGCCGCCCGGCATGGTGCTGGCGTCGTAGATGCCGACCATCGCCACGTGCATGTGGGTCCGCGGCGTCTCGAGGTAGAGGAAGGTCGCGTCCAGACCTGACAGTCGTTCCATCTCGGCACCCTCTCGTCGGCCGCACCGCCGTGCGGGTCCACAGTCTGCCCCACGGGTCGGTCGCGGCGCCCGGTCGGGTTGTGGCGAGTGCGATGCGGGGCGAGACTCGGTGTCGTGAGCGGCTCCCGAATGCTTCGACACGGCATCACGCGCCTGCTGCTGGCGCTGAACGCCCGCTACCCCGTGCACCGCAACAGGCTGCTGACGATCCCGTCGTTCTTCGCCTCGTGGCTCACCACCGAGGCGGCGCCGTTGTGGTTGGGCCTCTGGGGGGTGCGCACCGTGCGCGAGCTCCGACACCGTCGAGGGCGGTTCACCGCCGCTGATGCGGTCGGTCTGGGTCTCACCGGCGCGGCGTCCGCCGTGCTCGTCCGCGAGATCGTCGACGCGTCACGTTCCGGCGAGGAGCTCCGAGCCGCGTTGGCCGGCGTGGTGCCGAGCGAGTTCATGGACGAGCGTCCGTCGGCCGACCGTCGGGGCGCGGTGCTCCCGTTCCTGAACGGGTCGAGGGACCGACTCAAGACCCGCGGGGTCGTGTTCGCCGAGGTCGGCACGCAGCGCCTGAAGCTCGACGTGTACGAGCCCGTCGCCCCGCCGGCGCCGGGGGAGCGGCGCCCGGCGATCATGCAGATCCACGGCGGAGCGTGGGTGATCGGCTCGAAGGACGAGCAGGGCGTGCCGCTGCTCAACCATCTCGCGGCGAACGGTTGGGTCGGCTTCAACGTCGAGTACCGCCTGAGCCCGCGGGCGAAGTTCCCCGACCATCTCGTCGACTGCAAGACCGCGCTCGCGTGGATCCGTGAACACGCCGACGAGTACGGCGTCGACCCGGACTTCATCGTCGTCACCGGTGGCTCCGCGGGCGGACACCTGTGTGCGCTGATGGCGCTCACCGAGAACGACCCCGCGTTCCAGCCGGGCTTCGAGCACGCCGACACGTCGGTGCAGGCCGCGGTGCCGTTCTACGGCGTGTACGACCTGCTCGACCGTGGTCAGGACCAGATCGACACCTTCCTGCGGTTCATGGAGGAGGTCGTCATGGGAAGTCACCCGGAGGAGGACCCCGAGGGCTGGGCCGCCTACTCGCCGATCGACCGGATCCACGGTGACGCGCCGCCGATGATGCTGGTCCACGGTGACGCCGACGTGCTGGTGCCCGTTGGAGGGGCCCGACGGTTCGCGGCGGCGCTCGGTCGGGCGTCGTCGAATCCGGTCGTGTACGCCGAGTTGCACGGTGCGCAGCACGCGTTCGAGATCTTCGCGAGCGTGCGGACGATCCGGACGATCGAGTACGTCGAACGCTTTCTGGCGTGGACGTACGAGCAGTACCTGGCGAACGCGCCGGCCTCCGACCGCACGGCCTGAGGCCGGGGACGGGGCCGGGGCGACTCAGGACCAGCGCGATGTGGCGGCCGCCCAGTCGAGGTGCTGGGTGACGGCGTGCTCGGCGTACCGGCCCCACGCCGACTCGGGCAGCGGCCACATGACCTCGAACTCGATGCCGTCCGGGTCGTGCGCGTAGAGGCTGAGCGACACGCCGTGGTCGGACTCGCCGCGGAGCGCGCCCAGCTCGATCAGCGCCCGTCGCCGTTCGACGAGGTCGGTGAACGAGTCGACCTCCCAGGCCAGGTGGTAGAGGCCGGGCCCGCGTGTGGCGGACCCGGCCGGGATCTGGAACAGGCCGAGATCGTGGTGGTTGCCGCTCGCCGGGAGCGACATGAACACCGCGGGACCCAGGTCCTCGACGACCTCCATGCCGAGCGCCGCCGCGTAGAACGCGGCCGACCGCGCCGCGTCCGACACGTGGAGCACGGCATGGTTGAGTCGTCGGACGGCCATGGTCACCCCTTCGGTCGGACTGCTTCGACGTCGATCGTGATCTTCACGGACTTGCCCACGACGAGTCCACCTCCCTCGAGCGCCTGGTTCCAGGTGAGTCCGAAGTCGGTGCGGTCGATCTCGGTCGTGGCGGAGAAGGCGATGCGCTCCATGCCGTACGGGTCGTCGATCGCGCCCTCGAGCTCGGTCACCAGTTCGACGCTGCGGGTCGTGCCGTGGATCGTGAGGTCGCCCGTGACCACCCAGTCGTCGCCGTCGGCTCGCACGGCGGTCGATGTGAAGGTGAGGGTGGGGAACTGTGCGACGTCCAGGAAGTCGGGCGACGTCACGTGGCCGTCGCGACCCTCGTCGCCGCTGTCGAACGATGCGGCGTCGATCGAGACCGTCACCGACGAGTCGGTGGCGGGTTCGGCGACGGTGATCGTGCCCTCGAACGTCGTGAACTCGCCGCGGACCTTGGCCAGGCCGAAGTGCTTGACGGCGAAGCCCACGTGACTGTGGCTCGGGTCGATGGAGTACGTGCCGGCGGCCGGCAGGATCGCGGTGGTCATGATCGGGTTCCTCCTCGTGCGGCGTTCCCGCCGCCGTGTCATGGTTGATGAATCAAGTACTCTCACTGTCGCCCAGATTCGTTGACATGTCAAACAGTTCACCGGGGGCCGCTCGAACCGACCCGTCGCCGGATCGACGTCGCCGGTACGGTGGAAGCGTGAACGCGCCCGACCCCGACCTCGATCCCGTCGTGGACGACCCGGGCATCACGACGTTCGGGCTGCTGCTCGAGGCGCACGCCCGCCTCAGCAAGGTGCTCGACGTCGAGCTCCGGGCCAGCGACGGGATCACGCTGCAGACCTACGAGGTCCTGCTGCGCGTCGGCCGGGCGCCACAGGGCTGGGTCACGATGTCGGACCTCGCCGATGTGGTCACGCTGACCACCGGCGGCGTCACCCGGCTCGCCGACCGGCTCGAGGCCGACGGGCTGGTCGAGCGTGGATCGTGTCCGACCGACCGCCGGGTGGTGCACCTCACGCTCACCAGGAAGGGGCGCACTCTGCTGCGCCGGGCCAGTGCGCACCACGTCGAGGCGCTCGACCGACACCTGGAGTCGCGCCTCGATCCGGCTGACCGTTGCGCGCTGGACCGATCCCTCGACCAGCTCCGGCGTTCCTGCGACGAGTGGCGCCCGGGGACCGCCCACGTGCCCGCCGATGCCGCCGCCCGCGCCGGCGACTGAGCGAGTTCCCAGCCGCTCGGTTCGCTCTTACCGGGCGCTCACCTGCATCCACGACCATGTGCCCCATGCCCGATCAGCCGCAGATGCCGTCCGGCCCGCCGAACTGGGTTCCGCCGGGACCCCCAACGGGCCCGCCGGCGTTCCCGCCCCCGGCCGGCTGGTCGCCGCAGCCCCCTCCGGTCCCGCCCGTTCGCCGGTCGAGTCCGCCGCAGACCCCGGCCCGCCGCAAGCACCCCGCCCGTGGCGCGCGCATCGCCGCGACCGCGGCGACCGCCGGGCTGTTCACCGGACTCGTCGCCGGCTTGGCGATCGGCGCCCACAACGGTGGCGCCACGAACACCACGGGGTCCGCGGACCCGGCCGCATCGACCGACCCGAACCGGCCCGACCCCACGACGACGCTCCCGGACTCGTTCTCGGGGGACTCGGGCGTCGAGTCGCCCGGGCTCAGCGGGGGAACCACCTACGGCGGTGGGTCCCTCGGCAGCGGCACGAATGGCGACTCGCTCGGTGGCGGCACCGTCTACGGCGGCCGCGGACTCGACGACTCGTTCGGGTCGGACGACGGCGTCCAGGTGCCGTCCCGGCCCGGGTCCCGTCAGCCCTCGTGGGGCGAGCCGGACTCGGGTGCGGCGTCGCCGTGGGGCGGGTCGACCCGGTCGGCAGGACCGTCGACCTCCTCGCGAGGGAGCTGACCGATGTCCTCGGGTGATGCCCGGGACACCCACGAGTACTCCTTCGCCGTGATGGGGAGCGAGGCGCACGTCATCGTCGTGGGCGCGCCTGAATCCGTGCTCGACGATGCCCGCGCCCGCCTCGATGACCTCGAGGCCCGGTGGAGTCGGTTCCGGCCCGACAGCGAGGTGTCCCGCCTGAACGCGTGCGCCGGCGAGTGGATGGACGTGGGCGACGAGACCTTCGCCCTGCTCGAGCGCGCACAGCTGGCGCACGAGCGCACGGCCGGTCGATTCGATCCGTTCCGACTGCACGACGTGGTGCGAGCCGGCTACGGCACCGCACCGGGTGTCCCGCTGCCGGCGACGGAGCTGCCTGATCCAGCCGTCGACGGCATCGGCCATGTCGAACTCGACGACGTTCGCCGAGCGGCGCGCCTGCCGCCGGGTGTCGGGTTCGATCCGGGTGGGCTCGGCAAGGGGTTCGCCGCGGACCTGGTGGCCGAACAACTCGTCGCCGCCGGGGCGCACGGCGCATGCGTGAACGTCGGCGGCGACCTGCGCGTGATCGGGTCCGGCCCGGGCGACGGCCCATGGGTGGTGGCGATCGACGACCCCCGCACCGACGGCGCGACCGTCGGTGCGCTGCACCTGAGCGACGGCGCCGTCGCCACGTCGAGTCGGTGCCGCCGACGCTGGACGGACGCCGACGGCCGTGAGGCCCACCACCTGATCGATCCCGCGACCGGCGCGCCCGCTCGGACCGAGGTGCTCGCTGCCACGGTCGTCGCCGCCGAGGCATGGCAGGCCGAGTCGCTGTCGAAGGTCGCGTTCCTCGCGCCGGCGGACCAACTCGACGAACTGCTCGCGGCCGCAGGGGCCGACGGGCTCGTGGTCCGGACCGATGGGCTCACGACCACGTCCGGCTGGTCACGTTTCCTCGGTCCGGCAGGGCCCACCGGCTGATCGGCCGCGGCGCGGCGGCGCGTCGTGACGTTGTGCTAGAGCACACGACGTGCACGACCAACCGACGTTCGCCTCCGACCCGCTGTGGACGCCGCCCCCCGAGCGGGTCGCGGCGTCGGCGATGGAACGGTTCCGCCGGCTCGCGGTCGAACGGGCGGGTGTGGAACTCGCGGACTCGGCCGCCCTGCACCGGTGGTCGATCGACGACCCCGACGCGTTCTGGCGCCTGCTCGCAGAGCAGATGCTCCCCGGGGTCGAGCTCGGCGACACCGTCGTGGTTCCGGGGTCCGGAGCGGGGAGCGGGTCACGTCTGGCCGGAGCGTCGTGGTTCCCCGACGCCCGACTGAACGTGGCTCGGACCATCCTCGACGCCGGTCCCGACGACCAGGAGTTCCTGATCTCGATCGACGAGCTCGGTCGACGCCGCGTGCTCACGCGTGCCGAGGCGCGCACCGAGACCGCCCGCCACGCCGCCGCACTGCGCGCCGCGGGCGTGGTCGCCGGCGACGTCGTCGCCGCGTGGATGCCCAACATCGCCGAGACCGTGCTGGCGATGCTCGGCGCGGCGTCGATCGGTGCCGTGTTCACCTCGACGTCGCCCGACTTCGGCGCCGACGGTGTGCTCGACCGGTTCGGCCAGGTCCGCCCGAGCGTGCTGTTCGCAGCCGACGGGTACACCTACGGCGGTCGGTCGTTCGATCGTCGCGACGAGCTGGCGACGGTCGCCGAGGCGCTCGGGCCCGAGGTGCGGATCGTGGTCGTGGGGTTCCTCGATGCGACACCCGACATCGCCGCGATCCCCGGTGCGACGTCGTTGTCGGAGTGGCTGGCACCACACACCGGCGCCGAACCCGACTTCGCTGCGCTGCCGTTCGACCACCCCTGGTACGTGCTCTACAGCTCGGGCACGACCGGTGTGCCGAAGTGCATCGTGCACCGCACCGGTGGCG
>CAJBIS010000074.1 GCA_903953195.1 uncultured Actinomycetes bacterium | reverse complement strand
GTCGACCGGCCGCACCTCTCCGTTCGACGACGAGTGTCTCGAGCGGATCGAGCAGCTCCACCAGGACCATCGCATCACGACCCGGATCGACGTCACGGACTTCTACGACGTCCGCGTCCGGTCGCTGCTCGCGCACGCGACGCAGGTCGATCCCGAGTCGCCGTTCTGGTTCGGGCTGCCCGCCCCTGAGGTCGTCGAGCTGTACCCGTGGGAGGACTACATCCTGGCGGTCTCGCACGTGCCGACCGAGACGCCGGAGTTCGACCTCTTCGCCGGCATCGCCGGGCGGTAGCGTCGTCACCGTGGACACACTCGTCGAACGACTGGGGTTCCCGGCCGACACGCGGTACCTGATCGTCAACGGCGACGACCTCGGGATGTGCCACTCGGTCAACGAGGGCATCTTCGACGCGCTGCGCGACGGCCTGGCGACCTCGGCGTCGCTCATCGTCCCCGGCCCGTGGGCGAAGGAGGCGCTACAGCGCGACGACGGTGACGACATCGGCGTCCACCTGACGCTGAACGCCGAGTTCGACATCTACCGCTGGGGTCCGATCACCCAGGCGCCGTCTCTGCTCGGCGGTGACGGTGGGTTCCCGAGCACGGTCGACGACGTCTGGGATCACGCCGACCTCGACGAGGTTCGTCGTGAACTGCGGGCGCAGGTCGAGCGGGCGACCCAGTGGGGCTTCGACGTCACGCATCTGGACTCACACATGGGGACGCTGCAGTTGCGGGCGGAGTTCTTCGACGTGTACTTGGATCTCGCCGTGGAGTTCGCACTGCCCATCCGGCTCTCCGGGCCGAGCAGCGAGGCGCTCGTGGGCTTCCCCTTCCGCTCGCTCGCCGCTGAGGAGGGTGTGCTCAGCCCTGACCATCTGATCGTCCCGCCGCCGGGCGGGGCACGCGCCACGTTCGAGCGCCTGATCGATGATCTCCGACCGGGCGTCACCGAGATCTTCCTGCACCCGGCGACGGATCACGCCGAGCTGCGGTCACTCATGCCGACATGGGCGGAACGGGTCGACGATCATCGGCTGCTCTGCGCAGATGTCGAGTTCCGTGAGCGGGTCGAGGCGTCCGGAGTGGTGCTCGGTGGCTGGCGCGAACTGCGCGAGCTGCAGCGCGCCGGCTGATCGACGCCGATCCGTTCAGTTGTTGAACGGCGGATTGTTCCTGCACGCCGACCACAGGCCGGTTCCGGAGCTTCGGGCGGCGCGTTCGGCGGCCTTGAGCTCATCGGTGTGCGCGACGTTCGGCGGGTACACGTAGGCGTTGGCGAACCCCTCGGCGACGAGCGCCTTGTTCACGAACATGTTGTCGCTCGTCCGGTACACGTAGGCCAGGAGCCTGCCGTACCGGTCGCGCGGCTCGGCGTCGAGGACCAGTCGCACCGGTGTGTCGCGTGGCAGCAGCTCGGCGGTCCGTGCCGAGGCCTCCTTGCCGAAGCACTCGACCGGGGTGTTCTCCTTGACGCTCTCGGGCGTGTCGACCCCGATCATCCGGACGCGTTCGTCGGTGCCGTCGACGTTGGCGACGACCGTGTCGCCGTCGACGACGCGCACGATGGTTGCGTTCGGCTGGCCAGTGCCGCCCGTCTCGGACGCGGCCTCGCCACCGTCGGCGCAGGCGGTGACCGATGCTCCGAGCAGCAGCGACAGGGTGACGACGACGGCGGGTCCGCGCGCTCTGCGCCGCACGTCAGATCCGCTCGATGATGGTGCCGGTCCCGAGCCCGCCACCGCAGCACATGCTGATCAGCGCGCTCGAGGTATCGGTGCGCTCGAGCTCGTACAGCGCCTTCGTGAGCAGGAACGCGCCGGTGGCTCCCAGCGGGTGACCGAGCGCGATCGCCCCACCGTTGGGATTCGTCCGGTCCAGATCGGCGCCGACCTCGCGGGCCCAGGCCAGCACGACCGAGGCGAACGCCTCGTTGATCTCGAACAGGTCGATGTCGTCGATCGTGCGACCGGTGCGCTCGAGCAGCCGGGACGTGGCATCCATCGGGCCGGTGAGCATCAGCACCGGGTCGACACCCACGAGGCAGGTGTCGACGACGTGGGCCCGGGGCGAGAGCCCGAGCGCCGCCGCCTTGTCGGCGCTCATCATGAGGACCGCTGCGGCACCGTCGGAGATCTGGGACGACGAGCCGGCGGTGTGGACGCCGTCCTCGCGTGCGACCGGCTTGAGCGAGGCGAGCTTCTCGAGGGTGGTGTCGCGCAGTCCCTCGTCACGCTGCACCGATGACATCTCGCCCGTCGGGTTGCGCTCGTCGTCGAGCACCGGCGCGTCGATCGACTGGACCTGCCCGGCGAACCGGTCCTCGGCCCACGCCTGCGCGGCGCGCTGCTGACTGGTGAACCCGAACTCGTCGGCATCGGAGCGGGTGACACCCCACTGGTCGGCGATCCGTTCCGCGCCCTCGAACTGTGACGTGAACTCGTACTGGCCGAAGTACGGCTTCGGGATCGGCACGCCGAGCCCGAGCTTCTTCGACGAGTTGGCGCCGATCGGGATGCGGCTCATGGACTCGACGCCACAGGCAATGGCGACGTCGACCGTGCCCGACGCGATGAGCGCCGTGGCCAGGTTGGTGGCCTGCTGGGACGATCCGCACTGCGTGTCGACCGTGGTGACCGCGGCGCCGAGCGGAAGGCCGGCGGTCAACCAGGCCGTTCGGCCCACGTTGAAGGACTGCTCGCCGACCTGCGACACGCACCCGGTGACGACCTGCTCGATCTCCGTCGGGTCGACACCCGAACGCTCGACGAGCCCGGCGAGGACCCCCGAGAGCAGCTCGGCGGGATGGACGCCCGCCAGTCCGCCGTTGCGGCGGCCGATGGGTGAGCGGAGTGCATCGATGATCACGACGTCGGTCATGGCCGGATCCTAGGTGCGCAGGCGGTGGCGTCGGCGCAGAGGATCAGGCTGCCCGCTCGTCGGCGGAGTCCGGCCGGGTCCGGCCCGTGAGTCGCTCGAGTTCGGCCTGTCGCTGTTCGGCGCGGTGGCGATCCCGTTCAGCCGCCCGCTGCGTGGCACTGGCGAGTTCCGCCCGGGCCGCCTCGAGGCCCTTGCGACCGGTGGCGATGGTGCGGCGATCGAGCCGACCGATCACCGAGGCCGAGCGGGAACGCCGGCTGGAACGGATGGGCGTGGCAGCGGGCGTCACCTGCTCTGGTGCGGGCGCGTCAGCTGCGTCATCGGAGTGGTCGCCTTGGAGGAGCACGAGCTGATCGGTCATGGCGACAGTGTGCTGGAGGGGTGTGACACTGGGCCGTCGGGGTGGGCGGATCCTCAGGAAGCAACCGTTCGACGGGCGGACCTCAGTGGCTGAAGTTGCCCGACTCCTCCTGGGTCTGGACCGAGCTCGGCGGGTGCCGGTCGAGGAAGTCGACGGCATCCTGGAGATCCTGGATCAGCACGTCGATCCGGTCGCGGTCGATCTCCTGACGGATCAGGGCCCGCTGGACGAGTTGGTGCGACATCTCGCCGGTCAGCGGGTAGGCGGGCACCTGCCACCCTCGGGTGCGGAGTCGGTCCGCCAGTTCGAGCAGCGACCACTTGGAGTCGTCCCCGTCGGGAAGCTTCCAGGTGACCGCCGGGATGCCGGTGGTCGGATCCGCGTTGTGGACCATCTCGAAGCGACCCATCCGCACGAGCGCGTCGGCCAGGTGCTGTCCGTTCGCGTACGCGGCGCCGTGAATGCCGGTGTATCCGGCGTGTCCCAGACGGATGAACTCGTAGTACTGGGCGACGATCTGGCCGGCAGGCCGCGAGAAGTTCAGCTGGAACGTCGGCATGTCGCCACCGAGGTAGCTCACGTGGAAGATGAGCTCCTCGGGCAACTCCGCGGCGTCTCGCCACAGCACCCACCCCGCTCCGAGCGGGGCCAGACCGAACTTGTGGCCCGATGCGCTGATCGACTTCACGCGCGGAATGCGGAAGTCCCACGGCAGGTCGGGGGCGCAGAAGGGAGCGGTGAACCCACCGCTGGCGGCGTCGATGTGCAGGTCGACGTCCAGCCCGGTGCGCGACTTCAGGTCGTCGAGCGCGAGCGCCAGATCGGCCACCGGCTCGTACACGCCCGTGTAGGTCACGCCGAGCGTCGGCACGACCCCGATGGTGTTCTCGTCGACCTGCTCGAGCATGCTCGCCGGCTCCATGCACAGGTGGCCGGGGGTCATCGGGACCTCGCGCTGTTCGATGTCCCAGTACCGGCAGAACTTGTCCCACACCACCTGCACCGGACCGCAGACCAGGTTGGGCGAGTCGGTCGGTCTGCCGGCCGCCTTCTGGCGGGCCTGCCAGCGGCGCAGCATGGCCATGCCGGCGAGCATGCACGCCTCGGACGACCCGATCGCCGACGTGCCGACCGGGTTGTGGTTGTCCGGGGCGTGCCACAGGT
>CAJBIS010000073.1 GCA_903953195.1 uncultured Actinomycetes bacterium | reverse complement strand
TGTGTCGTCCACGACTCGGGTACCCGCGGAATGGGTTGCGGCGCCCATCCGTGCAGCATGCCGCTGACCCACCCGGCGGTGGTGGCCTCCCACTCGAGGTGGCAGAAGCGGTTCGCGAGCGGCGGCGCGAGATCGTCGCCACCCGCCGACAACTCGGGCGGGTTGGCGGCCGCGACGAACGACACCGTGTCCGGCAGTCGCAGGTCGCCGACCTCGCGTTCGAGCACGACCCGCAGCATCGCCGCCTGGACCGACGGCGGTGCGGTCGTCAGCTCGTCGAGGAAGACCACCGTGTCGGGCCGTTCGACGCAACCGGTCGCCCAGCGCGGGGGTGCGAACGTGACCGAGTCGCCGACGCGGACCGGCAGGCCGGCGAAGTCCGACGCCTCGCGCACGCTGCCCACGACGACCTCGCACGGTCGGCCGAGCTGGTCGGCGACCTGCTCGGCCACGCGGGACTTGCCCTCACCGGGGCCACCCCACAACACCGTCGGCTGGCCGATCTGGATGGCGATCGCGAGCGCGTCGCGAGTGGCGTCTGGCATGGCGAACCCTCCCGGTGGCGTCCCCGACCTGCTGGAATCGGGGAGACGGCCCAGTCGAACACATGTTTGGGATTCCCGCAAGGGGGTTTCGCGCGTTTCCCACGTCGGACTTGTGGAGGCGGCGTCCGGAAGGAAAGCTTCCTGTCGAGGGTGAGAGGTCCCGCTGGCAACGCTGCGGCGTGATGAGCGGGTCCGTGATTGGGACCGAGGGAACCGAATGGCCAAGGAGACGGCATCGAGCTGTGGAAGCTGCGGCGCTGCCGTCAGCGGGAAGTTCTGCGCCAGTTGTGGTGCGCCAGCGGCTGCTGAAGAGCGGACCACACGATCTGCGGCCCCAGCGTCCCAGACCGCTTCCTCCCCTGCTGGGGTCGCAGCGACAATGGTGCAGGCCCCAGCCACGGCGGCTGGTCGATCGACAGCGCTCTACTGGTTGATGGGTCTCGCCGGGCTCCTGATTGCGATCGTGATCGCAATCGTCGTGGTCGAGTCGAGCGGCAGGTCGACAACACAAGACGCGGTCTCGTCGTCGAGCTCAGCCGCGGGTTCCTCAACGACCAGCGAAGCTCCCTCCAGCGAGACGACGGCGCCCGCCACGACGGCGGCGCCCACGACAGTGAGGCCACCGAAGCAACCCGCCACGACGCCGCCGCCGAAGATCACTCCGGTGCTGCGCATCATCGAGTCACGGGTTCCGGATTCCACAGCGGCTCGACGGCAGGTGGTTGAAGCCGTCGCTGGCCACACGAACTGCACGCTGACGGACTCGGATGTTCTGGCATTGTTGCAGGACGGCGCGACGACGCGGAGCTCGATCCTGGCCACGCTCCAGGGACTGTCGGTCGCAGGCGTGCCGAACGGAACCCAACTCGTCGATGCGCTCGAACGAGCAATGCGCTATTCGATCGACGCCGACGAGGCGTATCAGCAGTGGGTGCTGAACACGCCGCAGTACTCCTACGGAAGTGGCATCGCGTATTGTCCGCCGCCCCAGAACGGTGAGTACTCGTTCGACCGGGCGCAGGCGTTGTCCGAGAGTGCGTCGAGCGCCAAGCAGGAGTTCGTGGCCATCTGGAATCCGCTGGCGGTTGAGTTGGGGTTGAGGGTCTTCAGCGAAGAGGACCTGTAGCCAGACCGGCCCCATGTCGCCGAACTGAACTCAGGGCGCTGCGGAACCGACCGGTCGTCCGAGCATGCGGCGAGCCCACGCGAACGACGTGAGCCCTGCGCAGTGGACGACCACGAACAGCGACGGGATGCCGAACGCGACGACCATCAGGAATCCGAGAACGCGAGTGAGTGCGACATCGCCGCTGGTTCCGGAGTCGAAGAGAGCGTTCGCGCTGCTCACGAAGACGCCTTCGGACGTCGCTGAACCGATCAACCCGGTGACGAAACCGATGGCGACCAGATAGAAGCTGATGAACGCACCGATTGCGAAGGTGGCCCAGAAGTTCCGAGCGCTACTCGTGCAGCGGCTGATCGCTTCGCTGAACGAGTCGACGGCAGAGAGGCGTTCTCCGACGAGAAACTCGAAGGTGACCAGCGCGAAGCCGCCTGCGATCGGAAGCGTGGAGATCGGCAGCATGATCACGAAGAGTGCGAGCAGCGGGCCGAACCGCTCGAGCGACGTCGAGTGCTGGACGGTCGGGACAGCTCCGACGACCACGGCATGCCACGCGCGATAGAAGACGTAGTTGATGTACGTCCACGCGACGACCCAGATCACGACATTCGCCGCAATGGCGACGAGGAAGAGCGGGCCGACCGTCATCTTGTCGGTGAGGCGGGTGATCAAGTACGTCGCGAGCGCGGCGATTCCCAGGACGAGCACAGCGAGCGCCGAGATGGTGATCAGCCGAACGAGGTGAGCTCGAAGCGAGGCGACCGCCCACCTCAGGTTCGCTCCCAGCCCGTCGTCGTCGAGTTGCGGTGCAGGCTCGATCGGCGGAGCGGAGGTGGTGGCGGCTGGCGGCGGCAGCGGGGCCGGTGAGGCCGATGGTGGGGCCGAGGTGACGGTTGCCGTCGTGGTCGCGCGCTGCTGCCACACGGCAGTCTTCGTGGGGCTCGTTGCGGGCGCGTCGGCGAACTGCGTTCCGCACTCCGTGCAGAACGCCCCCTCCTTCGTTGCTCCACAGTCGGGGCAGCGCTGCTCCTTGGCGCAGTTCCAGCACGGATCGACAGCGGTCGCGACGCCGCACGTGTCACAGGTCCAGGGTGAAGATGTCAACGTGAGGTTCCTTTCAGTGATGCCGAAACTCGTCGGCCCCCGTTGTCAGCACTTGCGAGCGAGAAACACCCGTGCGTCGCTGAGCGAGATGTTGCCGTCCGACCCGCCGGCGAGCTGTGCTGCTGCGCCGTCGATGCCGATGATCTCCACGAGACCGCACAGGGACTGCTGCTCGCTGTAATCGAGCGTGTCCCACACCTCGTCGAGCAGGTCCTGAGTGTCGTAACTCGGCGGCTCGTAGCTGTCCGTCGACGGGTCCGACGAACTGGAGGAATCGGACGAACTGGATGAGGAGTAGTCGTTCGACGATGCCGAGGAGGTGTCGGAGCTGCTGCCGGAGTTCGCGATCAGCAGGACCACCGCCACCAGGCCGACCACGGCCGCTGCAATCGCCCATGACACCCGGTGGTCTGACCCCCGTGGCGCGACTGGCGCGGCATTGCCCGATCCGGAGTGGAGCATCTGGTGATGCTGTGTGAGCGAGCCGATGTCCGCGAACGGTTGATTGCAGATCGTGCAGCTCACTCCGCCGCTGCCGCCGAATGTCATCGGCGATCCGCCCAGCGGCGGTGGGTGTGGGGCGCTGAAACCGGGAGGGGTCGGCGGCATGACTGGGGGCCCGGTCGGTGGAGGTGCCGTCAGCGGACTGCCTGACGGAGGGGGCGGGAAGCCCGCAAGTGGAGGCGGTGCAGGGTTGGAGGGCGTGGCCCAGTTGGCCGGCCCGGTGTGGATGTCTGGCGCTGGCTCGGGAGTGCCGAGTTCCATCGTTGACGACGGATCTGATTGACCCGTCCGGAGCAATCCCACCATGGCTGGGCGGACGCGCAGGACCCGTGGTGTGGGAGCGCCATCGACCGTGATCGTGACCGTATGGAACTCGCCGTCGAATCCGTCGTCTGTCACGGCCGTGATCGACGACAGCGCGAGGCTCTCCGTTGCGCCGATCGTCTCGGCGCCGCCGGCGGGTTG
>CAJBIS010000072.1 GCA_903953195.1 uncultured Actinomycetes bacterium | reverse complement strand
GAGCAGATGCTGCGCGACCTGGGAGCGGCGAAACCGCCGCGACTCCAGTACTCCGAGCACCACCTGAGCCACGCCGCCGCCGCGTTCTACCCGTCGCCGTTCCCGACCGCCGCGATCCTGACCGTCGACGGCATCGGCGAGTGGGCCACCGCCACCGTGGGCATGGGCACACAACGCCACATCGACCTGCTGGCGGACCAGCGGTACCCGAATTCGCTCGGGCTGCTCTACACCCTCGCCACCGAGTGGTGCGGGTTCGAGGCGAACGACGGTGAGTACAAGGTGATGGGACTCGCGCCCTACGGCGAGCCGACCTTCGCCGACGCGCTCGCGGAGATCGTCGAGATCGGCCCCGACGGCTCCATCGAGATCGACGCCAAGGCCGTGCAGTGGTGGAACGCCAGTCCCACGACTCTCGAGCCGCTGTTCGACCTGTTCGGCGGGCCGCCACGCGCCAAGGACGCTCCGATGACGCAGCGCGACTGGGATCTGGCCCGCACCGTGCAGGACGCCGTCGAGACCGCCGTGATGCGCATGGCCGACTTCGCCCACCGCGAGACCGGCGCCCGGCACCTGTGCATGGCCGGCGGCGTGGCACTCAACTGCGTGGCGAACGGCAGGTTGTTGCGCGAGGGCCCGTTCGAGTCGATCTGGGTGCAGCCCGCGGCCGGCGATGCCGGCAGCGCCGTCGGGGCGGCGCTCTGGTACCTGCACGAGGAGTGCGGCGTGGAACGCGACCGACCCGAGGTCGAGCTCGACACGGTCGGCCGGGACCAGATGCGCGTGGGGCAGCTCGGCCCGTCGTTCGACCCCGACGAGATCGGGACGTGGCTCGAGGCCGAGGGCATCGAGCACGAGCGGATCGTCGATGTCGACGAACGGTGCGCACGCGTCGCCGACCTGCTCGCCGACGGCGCGGTGATCGGCTGGTTCGAGGGGCGCATGGAGTTCGGCCCGCGTGCGCTCGGGCACCGGTCGATCATCGCCGACCCCCGCTCGACCACGGTGCAGCGCGACATCAACCTGCGCGTCAAGGGACGCGAGTCGTTCCGACCGTTCGCGCCCGCGGTGCTCTGGGAACGGGCGACCGAGTGGTTCGACCTCGACCAGCCGAGCCCGTACATGCTCCAGGTGTGTCAGGTGGCGGCCGACCGACTCGTCGAGGTCGACGACGAACCGACCGATCCGATGGAGCGCGTGCAGGTCCCGCGCTCGCAGATCCCTGCGTGCACCCACGTCGACGGCTCGGCTCGCGTGCAGACGGTGCACGCCGAGACGAACCCGACGTTCCACCGACTCATCAGCGCGTTCGAGGCGCGGACCGGCTGCCCCGTGCTGTTGAACACATCGTTCAACCGTGCTGGCGACCCGATCGTGTGCACGCCCGACGACGCGCTCGACGCCGCACGTGCTGCCGGACTCGACGTGCTGGTGCTCGAGGACCGGATCGTGCAGCGGGACGCGTTCGAGGCGGCCGAGTGACCGCCACGCTGGATGCGCCGCGGCCGACGGAGCCGCCCCGCCCACCGAGCTGGCAGCAGACACCGGACGTGCCGACCCGTCCGCCCGGCCGGTGGAACCACCTGGCGCTCGCGGCGTTCATCGCCCTCGTCGGACCCGTCATCCAGACCATCGGTGTGCCACCGCACCAGACCTTCCTGATGCTGCTCGTCGGTGTCCCTGCGGTCACGGCCATGATCGCCATGCCAGCACGCGCCTGGTACCTGCGGGCCGTCGTCGCCGTCGGTGCCGGCGCAGTGCTGTTGCCGCTCGCCGGGAAGCTGTTGGCGGTCTGGATGGTCTTCGGCCTGCTGCTCGGACTGTGGGTGGCGGCCGAACGGCCGCCGCTGCCGTTCATCCCTCGTCCCGGGCCCGGAGCAGCCGGACCGGTCGCCGTGCTGTGCGCGGTCGCCGGCTGGCAGGGCATCCGGATCGGGAGTGCGCTGCCGATCATCGTGCCGCTCGCGCTCGCCGTGCTCGTTCCGTTCGTGGCCACACTGGGCAACGGCACGCTCGAGCGCATCGGTGCACGCGTCGGACACGTCGTCGGCGAGGCCGTCACCGTGGTCGCGTTCTGGTTGCTCGGCGTCCTCGTGGTCGTGCTTCCGTGGGGCTTCCAGCGGGTGCTGCGACGGGACCCGCTCCGCCAGACGAGCGGGTGGGGCCGGCGAGACCGCCTCGACGCCCAACCGCGCCAGCCGTGGGCGCCCGACCCGCACCCACGCCGTCGCAGTCTCGTCCCGATCGTCGCCACGCTCGTCGTCGGGGCCGTCGGCATCGGAGCGCTGCTGGTGGTGCGCGCCCGGTCCGCGCCACCCGAATTGACCGGGATCGACCAGGCGCTGCGCACACCGCCGGTTGATCCGACGCCGCCGGGCGACTGGTATCCCGAGTACCGCGAAGACGTCGACTGGGCGCTGTCCGACCGGGTCGCGCTCGTTCCCTTCGAGACGCAACGCCTCCTGAACGTCCGGACGCGACACGTCAACATCGAGGACGGCCGCCGGGTCAGCTGGACCCCGGAGGGCACCACGGAGCCACTTCGGATCTGGTTGTACGGCGGCAACGCCGCGTTCGGCTTCGAACAACGCGATGAGCACACGATCGCGTCGGAACTCACACGAGTCGCCGCCGACAACGGTGTGGACGTGGTCGTGTCGAACCGCGGGGTACCCGGCCAGCTGCACTGGCGCGGGTCACAACGGTTCGCCCAGGACCTGGCGACGTTGGAGTTCACCGGCGAGGAGAAGCCGGATCTCGTCATCTTCTATGACGGGTTCGAGGACGTGACCACCTCGCAGCAGCTCGTCGATCGCGACCTGGGCGATGTGCTCGCCCCCTACGAGGCCTACGGCGAGCAGACGTTCGACCGGGTGGTCAACCGCGGTGAGGGCGGCACACCGACGCCCGACGGCGTCACCAACGGCGGGTGGCCGACCGTCCCGGGACCGGCCGCAGCCGATGCCGGCGAACTCGCGGTCCGCCGCTACGACCGGGCGCGACGATCCACGGTCGACCGAGCGCGTGTGGCCGGGATCCCCGTGGTCTTCGTCTGGGGGGCCGCTCGCACCAACGGGAGTCAACTGGCCACCGACCTGGGTCGAGCGAGCACACTGCTGCCCGACGACATCGTGGACCTGACCCACGCGCTGGACGCCCAGCCCGAGTCGTTCGTCGACGACGTCCACCACGACGAAGCGGGCGCGCGCGCCATTGCGTCCACACTCTTCGACACGCTGCGACCGCAACTCGACCAGTTGGAAGCGGCACGACCATGAGCGCGCCCACCTGGTCACAGGTCCCGACGCCGAACCCGAGCCGGCGTGGCCGCAGCGCGTGGGCGACCGCCGCCATCGCGGCCGTCGTCCTCGCCGCGCCCGCGGCGTGGGCGTGGACCAACGGCACCTCGGCCGCCGCGCTGGTGTGGACCGCTGTGGCACTCGTGCTCGCCGCGTGGGTCGCACCGGAACGACCGTGGATCCGCTTCCTGCCATCACCCGGCCCGGGAGCGACACCGCCCGTGGTCGTCCTGAGTGCGGTCGCCACCTGGTTGGCGTTCAACGGCCAGTCGCTCGGGCGCAGCGCGCTGCCGTTCGCGCTCGCGGTCGCCATGCCGCTGCTCACTCGTCTCGGCGGCGGTGCGGTCGAGCGGGCGGCGGCGTGGTTCGGCCGTGCGGTCGGCAACGCGATCTCGGCCGTGCTGTTCACCCTGCTGGGACTGGCGACGGTGGTCGTGCCGTGGATGGTGCAGCGGGTCCTCCGCATCGATCCGCTGCACTCGACACAGGGATGGAACCCGCGGCAGCGGCGGGACGTGCAGGCGGCCCAGCCGTGGGCGCCGCGGTCGACCCGTGTCGTCATCAGCCCGGCGCACCGTGCGCGCAACATTGCGCTCGGCACGATCGTCGTCGTCGGACTCGTCCTGGCGACGCCCACCGGTCGCAATCTCGCCTCGAGCCTCGCCGACAAGGTGCAGGCGAAGAGCGATCCGTTCCAACTCGTCGCCCCGGAACTGAACAACGGCGCCGGCATGGAGGTGCGCCACGCCGTGCCGCCCGGCGTCACCGAGTTCCAGCCCGGCCCGAACGGGCCGCAGGCGGCCATGGACACGTCGGCGTCGTGGATGTCGACGGGGCTCTACCAGGCGGCGCAGGGCTGGGCGCTCGACCCACGGAACGCCTGGCGGCCCGTGAACCCGCACCGTCTGCGCGACTTCTCGAG
>CAJBIS010000071.1 GCA_903953195.1 uncultured Actinomycetes bacterium | reverse complement strand
GGCTGATCGCTGTTCTGCGACGCGGGCTGGTTGATCGGTGACTGACCGAGGGCGCATCGCCGGTTCTCGGGTGTCGGTCTCCCACTACGGTGCCCGCATGGAGTTCACCGACGTCGCCACCGGCCTGCGGTTCCCGGAGGGTCCCGTGGCGCTCGACGACGGCTCGGTGCTGCTCGTCGAGATCGCCCGGGGGACGCTGAGCCGCGTGGCCCCGGACGGCACCGTGTCGGTGGTCGCCGAGTGCGGCGGTGGGCCCAACGGTGCGGCGCTCGGCCCCGACGGGATGGTGTGGATCACCAACAACGGCGACTGCTTCACCTGGATCGAGTTCGGCGACCTGCTCCTTCCCGGGCCCACGGCGGCTGAGTGGTCGGGCGGCGGTTGCATCCAGCGGGTCGATCCGACGTCCGGGGCCGTCGAGGTCGTGTACACGGAGTGCGACGGCATCCCGTTGCGGGCGCCGAACGATCTGGTCCTCGACGGGCACGGCGGGTTCTGGTTCACCGACCACGGTGTGCGTCAGGGGCGCACGAGCGACCGCACCGGCGTCTTCTACGCACGTCTCGACGGCTCGGCGATCCGTGAGGTGATCTTCCCGCTCGACGCGCCGAACGGGATCGGGCTGTCGCCGGCGGGCGATCGCCTCTACGTCGCCGAGACCCACACGGGTCGGGTCTGGGCCTGGGACGTGCCCGAGCCGGGCGTGGCCGTCGGGTCGGGGCTGATGGAACCGCACGGCGAGCTGCTCGCCGGTCTCGAGGGGGACCAGTTGCTCGACTCGCTCGCCGTCGACAGCGCCGGCAACGTGTGCGTCGGCACCCTGCAGCGCGGTGGCATCACCGTCATCGCCGCCGACGGCTCGTCGGTCGAGCACGTTCCGCTCGACGACCCGCTGGTCACGAACCTGGCGTTCGGTGGCCCGGATCTGCAGACGGCGTTCGTCACGTGTTCGGCCACGGGTCGACTCGTGGCGGGCCGTTGGCCGCGGCCCGGGCTGCGGCTGGCACACCACTGACCCCGGCGCCCCGTAACCTCCCCGTCGTGACGTCGTCGTACTGGGTCGAGACCCTGGGCTGCCCGAAGAACGAGGTCGACTCCGACAAGCTCGTCGGCACGTTCCACGCCGACGGCATGGTGCCCGCGGCGTCCGCGGCCGAGGCCGATCTGGTGGTCGTCAACACCTGTGCGTTCATCGACGCCGCCCGGGAGGAGAGCATCGGCACGGTGCTCGACCTCGCCGAGCAGCGTCGCGACGGTGCCCGGTTGGTCGTCACCGGCTGCATGGCCGAGCGGTACGGCGACGAACTCGCCGCCGCGCTGCCCGAGGTCGACGCCGTCGTCGGGTTCTCGGGCCAGGCCGCACTCGCCGCGGTGACCGCACCGGAACTCGTGGCCACACCGGTGGGCGCTCCGACACGACTGCAGCGTTCCGCCCCGGCACTCGACCTGCTCAACCTGCCGCGGCCGCGTTCGGTGCGACCGTGGGCGTACGTGAAGGTGGCCGAGGGCTGCGACAAGGCCTGCGGCTTCTGCGCCATCCCGTCGTTCCGCGGCCCGCAGCGGTCGCGGACCATCGAGTCGGTGCTCGCCGAGGTGTCCGACCTCGACGTGCAGGAGGTCGTGCTCGTCGCGCAGGACCTGGCGGCGTTCGGCCGCGACCGCACCGCCGCGGTGCCCGGGGAACGCTCGATCTCACAGCTGGTGCGCGAGATCTCGACGGTCGTGCCGTGGGTGCGCCTGCTGTACCTGTACCCGTCGGAGCTGACCGACGAGCTGATCGAGCTCATCGCCACCGGACCCGTGCCGTACTTCGACCTGTCGTTGCAGCACGTGTCGGCGCCGTTGGTGAAGCGGATGCGGCGCTGGGGTGACGGCGACCGGTTCGCCGAACGGATCCGTTCCATCCGCTCGATCCGGCCCGACGCGGCGTTCCGATCGAACTTCATCGTCGGGTATCCGGGGGAGACCGAGGACGACCACGACCAGCTGCTCCGCTTCGTCGAGGAGGCCCAGCTCGACTGGTGCGGATTCTTCACGTACTCCGTCGAGGCCGGGACGTATGCCGCCGACCTCGACGGTGCCGTGCCGACGTCGCTCATGCACGAGCGGCTCCGCGAGCTCGCCGAGTTGCAGGACCGGATCACCGGGGAGCGACGCGATGCGCTCGTCGGCGACGTCGTCGAGGTGCTCGTCGACGAGCCGGGTGTGGCCCGGAGCCATCGTGAGGCGCCGGAGATCGACGGGATCATCGGCGTGCCGGCGTCACTCGCCGTCGGCGAGCGGCACCGCGTGCGCATCACCGCGGCCGCAGGGCCGGACCTGACCGCGGTTCCGGTCGACGCGACGTGAATGACCCGGCCGCAGCGGATCGAGCCGGGCGGGCCGAGCGCTTCGGGCCGTCGGCGCTGTTGACCCCGGCGAATGCCATCACGGTGGTGCGGCTGCTGTTCGCGCCGTTCGTGTTCTGGTTGATCTACTCAACCGGCTCGAGTTGGCTGCTGTTCGGCCTCTGGCTGGCGATCACGGCCTCGGACAGCCTCGACGGTTACCTGGCCCGTCGGCAGGGCACGACCCGCTCCGGGGCGTTCCTGGATCCGCTGGCCGACAAGGTGCTGGCGCTCGGCGGCCTGTGGGCGGTGGTCCTCGCCGGTCGGTTCTGGTGGCTGCCCGTCGCGCTCATCACGGCGCGTGAGGCGCTCATCAGTGTGTTCCGCAGCTACTGGGGGCGTCGGGGACTGTCGGTGCCGGCGTCGCAGGTGGCGAAGTTCAAGACCTTCCTCCAGTTCACCTCGGTGACGCTGGTGGTGTGGCCGTGGACGACGGAGCTCACGTGGGCGGCCGACACGGTGCTGTGGGCCGCGGTGGTCGTGGCGTGGTGGAGCGCCGCGCTCTACATCCATGCGGGGTCTCGGGCCACGTCGACCACCGGCTCCGCGTCCCCCTGACGCGCCCGCAGCGGCGGGTCGGCTGCAGCGCGGCGGGGTAGCGTCCCGGCGTGCGCTGTGAGGTCGTCGCCATCGGAACCGAACTGCTCCTCGGGCAGATCGTCGACACCAACTCGTCGTGGATCGGTGAGCAGTTGGCGCTCCACGGCATCGACTCGTTCTTCCAGACCAAGGTCGGCGACAACCTCGACCGGGTCGTCGGCGCCATCGAACTCGCGCTCGAACGGAGTGACGCCGTCATCTGCTGCGGGGGACTCGGCCCGACCCAGGACGACCTGACCCGTGAGGCGCTGGCCGTGGTCACCGGGTCGCCGCTCGTCTCGGACGAGGCGATGGAGGAGCACATCTTCGGGCTCTTCGCCGGTCGGGGCCGTCGCATGCCGGCCAACAACCTGTTGCAGGCGATGCGTCCCGAGACGGCGTCGTTCATCGAACAGATGCCGGGCACGGCACCCGGGCTGGTGTGCCCGGTGCAGCGTGTCGGCGCCGACGGCGCGACCCGCGACCTTGTCGTCTACGCGGTGCCGGGCGTGCCGTGGGAGATGCAGGAGATGATCTCGGGCACGGTGATCCCGGATCTGCAGCGCCGCGCCGGCGTGACGGCGGTGCTGCGCAGTCGCACGCTGCGCACCTGGGGTGAGACCGAGTCGGGGCTCGCCGAACTCCTCGCCGGGCGGATCGCGGCGCTCGACGCCGCCGGGAACCCGACGCTCGCGTTCTTGGCCTCGGGCATGGAGGGGCTGAAGGTCCGGATCACCGCGAAGGCCCCGACCGCCGAGGAGGCCGAGTCGTTGCTCGCCGCCGAGGAGGCCGAGCTGCGGGACCTGCTCGGCGAGCTCGTCTTCGGGGTCGACGACGACACGATGGAGTCCGTCGTGCTCGATCTGCTGCGGGCGCAGGGGCGGACGCTCGCCGTCGCCGAGTCCCTCACCGGCGGAATGATCGGTTCGCGGCTCTGCGACGTGCCGGGTGCGAGCGACGTGTTCCGCGGTGGCGTGGTGTCGTATGCCTCGGACGTGAAGTACGACGTCCTCGACGTGCCCACGGGACCGGTGGTGACCGAGCAGGCGGCGATCGCCATGGCCGTGGGTGTGCGGCGTCTGCTGGGCGCCGATGTGGGACTGGCGGTCACCGGGGTGGCCGGACCGGATCCGCAGGAGGACCAGCCTCCGGGGACGGTGTGCATGGCCGTGGTGGTGGGCGACCCGGAGGCCGGTGGGGTGGTGGACTCCCTGCGGGTCCAGCTGCCCGGCGGTCGCCGCCAGATCCGGGAGTTCACCGTGATCACGGTGCTCGGTCTGCTCCGGCGGCACCTGGTCGAGGTCGCCTCGGACTGACTTCCGACCGGCGCCCGAGGACGTTCGGGTGCTGCGAGCGGGCTGGACGGCAGGCCCCGACAGGGCGTTGCGGATCGTGGGCACGCGCCCATCGAGCCGCGCGATACTCGTCGGTGAATCACACCCGTGTGGTTTGCCGTACGGTCAGTCCACGCTGAGCCCCGGCGGGCCACCGGAACGTCCAGCCAGCAGCCAGCAGCCAGCAGCCAGCCAGTCGCCAGTCAGTCCGTCCGAGCGCACGAGAGGGAGTCGTCAGGGTGCCGGATTCGTTCGTCCATCTGCACCAGCACACCGAGTACTCGATGCTCGACGGCGCGTCGCGCATCGGTGACGTCGTCGCCGCAGCGGCACGCGACGGCCAGCCGGCGATGGGCATCACGGACCACGGCAACATGTACGGCGTCCTCGACTTCTACAAGGCGTGCCTCGACGTCGACGTGAAGCCGATCATCGGCAGCGAGCTCTACATGGCTGATGAGGACCGCGCCGAGCGACTGCAGCTGCGCGGCAGCAAGCTCGACGACTCCGGCGGTCAGGTCGAGGGTGGGCGCAAGGCCTACTACCACCTGACCACGCTGGTGGAGAACCGCACCGGCTACCGGAACCTCATCCAGCTGTCGTCACGAGCGTTCCTCGAGGGGTACTACCGCAAGCCGAAGGTCGACTGGCAGCTGCTCTCGGAGCACTCCGAGGGGCTCATCGTCACCACCGGCTGTCTCGGCGGGCACGTCCTGCAGGCGATGATGAACCAGGGTTTCGACGCCGCGTGCGAGAAGGCCGGTCGACTGCTCGACATCTTCGGACGCGATCACCTGTTCGTCGAGCTCCAGGACCACGGCATCCCGGACCAGCAGTGGACGAATCCGATGCTGTTGGACCTGGCCCGCAAACTGCGACTGCCGCTGATCGCCACGAACGACAGCCACTACGTCCACCAGCACGATGCCGTCTCGCACGACGCCCTGCTGTGCGTCCAGACCGGATCGCTGCGCAGCGACCCCGATCGTTTCAAGTTCCACGGCGATCAGCACTACATCAAGTCGGCGCTCGAGATGCGCTCGTTGTTCGACGAGGTGCCCTCGGCGTGCGACAACACGCTGTGGGTGGCGGAGCGTTGCGACCTCGAGATCGAGTTCGGCAACCCGCAGCTCCCGTCGTTCCCGCTGCCCGAGGGCTTCGCCGACGACGCCGCCTACCTCGAGCACCTGACGTTCGCCGGGGCGCGTGAGCGTTGGGGCGACCAGCTCGAGGACGCCGCGGTGGAGCGGCTCGTCTACGAGCTCAAGGTCATCCAGGACATGGGCTTCAGCTCGTACTTCCTGATCGTGTGGGACCTGATCGCGCATGCCCGCCGCGCCGGCATCCGGGTCGGACCGGGGCGTGGTTCGGCGGCGGGTTGCGCGGTGGCGTACTGCCTGCAGATCACCGACCTCGATCCGATCCGCTACGACCTGCTGTTCGAACGCTTCCTCAACCCGAGCCGCATCTCCATGCCCGACATCGACATGGACTTCGACTCACGGTTCCGTGACGAGATGATCCGCTACGCGGCCGAACGGTACGGCCGGGACCACGTGGCACAGATCGTCACGTTCTCCACCATCAAGGCGCGCGCCGCGGTGCGCGACGCGGCGCGTGTGCTCGGCTTCCCGTACGCGGTCGGCGACAAGGTCGCCAAGGCCATGCCGCCACTGGTCATGGGGCGCGACACGCCGTTGCACGCGTGCCTGGAGCTGAATCCGAAGTACTCCGAGGGGTACGCCATGGCCGCCGAGTTGCGGTCCATGTACGACACCGACCCGGACGCCAAGGAGGTCATCGACGTGGCCCGCGGGCTCGAGGGGCTGCGTCGACAGGACGGCATCCATGCTGCGGCGGTGGTGATCACCAAGGAGCCGCTGACCGAGTACCTCCCGATCCAGCGGAAGCCGGTCGCCGGTCAGGATCCCGAGGAGGCGCCGGTCGTCACGCAGTACGAGATGCACGGCGTCGAGGAGCTCGGGCTCCTCAAGATGGACTTCCTCGGGCTGCGCAACCTCGACGTCATCACCGACACGCTCACGCTGATCCGGGAGCGACGCGGGATCGAGGTCGACATCGACCGGGTGGCGCTCGACGACGAGGCGACGTTCGGTCTGCTGCAGCGGGCCGAGACGATCGGCGTGTTCCAGTTGGAGGGCACCCAGATGCGCGCCCTCATCCGTTCACTCGCACCCACCGAGTTCGAGGACGTCGCGGCCCTCGTGGCGCTGTACCGGCCGGGGCCGATGGCGGCCAACATGCACACGGACTACGCGGATCGGAAGAACGGCCGGCAGGAGGTCACGTACCTCCATCCGGACGCCGAGGAGATCCTGGGAGACACCTACGGGTTGTGCATCTACCAGGAGGGCATCATGCGGATCGCGCAGCGGTTCGCCGGCTACTCGCTCGCCGATGCCGACAACCTGCGCAAGGCGTGCGGCAAGAAGGTCCGCGAGCTCATCGCCAAGGAGCGGGTGAAGTTCGTCGACGGCTGCGACGCCACCGGGTACGGCCGGGAGCTCGGCGACGCCTGGTTCGACATCATCGAACCGTTCGCCGACTACGCGTTCAACAAGTCGCACAGCTACGGCTACGGGCTCGTGGCGTACCAGACGGCCTTCCTGAAGGCGAACTACCCGGCCGAGTACCTGTCGGCCCTGCTGACGAGCGTCAAGACGAACCTCGACAAGGCCGCCATCTACCTCGCCGAGTGCCGCACGATGGACATCGACGTGCTGGTCCCGGACGTGAACCGCTCGGCCTCCGACTTCGCGCCCATCACCACCGTCGACGAACACGGCGCCGAACGCGAGCAGATCCTCTTCGGGCTCTCGGCCATCCGCAACGTCGGCGAGGGTCTGGTGGAACTGATCGTCGACGAGCGCGACGCGAACGGTCCCTTCGTGGACTTCCACGAGTTCTGCGAGCGGGTCAACACCCAGGTGCTGAACCGGAAGGCCATCGAGTCACTCATCAAGGCCGGTGGCTTCGACTCCATGGGCCACCCTCGCCAGGGGCTGCTGGCGGTGTACTCGCAGATCATCGACGCGACCGTCGCTCGACGTCGCGAGCACGACATGGGCGTCATGTCGCTCTTCGGGGCGTCGGACGACGGTCCCATCTTCGACGAGCGCGTCGCCATCCCGGACCTGGAATTCGACAAGAAGGCCCGGCTGGCGTTCGAGAAGGAGATGCTCGGTCTCTACGTGTCCGACCATCCGCTGCTCGGTGCCGAGCAGTCGCTCCGCCGGCGGACGGACTGCTCGCTCGGTGAGCTCGACGACGCCGAGGACGGCGCCCGTCGAACGGTCGGCGGCATCGTCTCGGGTCTGCAGAAGAAGTGGACGAAGCGCGGGGACCTGATGGCGGTGTTCACGCTCGAGGACCTGCAGGGCAGCGTCGAGGTGATGGTGTTCCCGAAGATGATGGCCGAGGTGGGCCACCTGCTCGAGGACGACGCCGTGGTCATCGTCAGCGGGCGGGTCGACAAGCGGGACGACACCCCGAAGCTGGTGCCGTCCGAGGTGAGCCGCTTCGAGCCGGTCGTCGACGAGTCGCCGCCGCTGCGACTCAGTCTCACCACCGCCCGGCTGGACGAGGCCACGCTGGATCGCCTCAAGGGCCTGTTCCAGGACTTCCCCGGCGAATCCGAGGTCCACATCCTCGTGGACCGCACCAAGGTCGTCCGGCTCTCGGACGACTACCTGGTGAGCACGCGGAGTGGTCTGGTGGGGGAGTTGCGGGCACTGTTGGGCCACGAGGCCGTCACCGTCTGAGGTCACGGGCGCCCCGAGTTGCGGCGCGGCCTCGGAGACGCTGGACTAGAGGCGCCTTCTGTGGCCTTTCTGCCGATTCGAGGAGAGCAGGCATGGCGCTCGACGTGATGACAATGGACAGCGTGGCCCTCGGTGATGCCGAGCTGGCCGAGCTCGCTGACCTGTGTGCCGAGGCCGGGTACGGCCACGAGGTGGGCACGCTGTCCAAGCTGCGGGACAACCCCGACTGGGTCCTGGTCACCCGGGTCCGCGAGGGGACGAAGCTCCGGGGCTTCTCGGTGTCGTCACTGGTCCGGCTCGGTGGCACGCCGTCGATCGTCTTCGCCCTCGCCGTGGTCAAGCGCTCGTCGAGGCGGGATGCGATCCTCAAGTCGATCATGACCGAGAACTTCCGTCGGGCGCTCATGGCCTTCCCCGACGAGGACGTGCTCGTCGGTGCGCGCTTCAACGAGCCGGGAGCCACCGAGGCGTTCAAGACGGTCACCGAGATCGTGCCGCGACCGGGCCACAAGGCCTCGGGCGAGGAGCGGGCCTGGGGTCGACGGCTCGCCAAGCGGTACGACGTCGCCAGCTCCGCGTACGACGAGCAGTCCTTCACCGTGACCGGTGATGGTTCGCTGCCGATGGTCATCGACCACGAGTCGTCCAAGCCGGCATCGATCGACAAGCAGGTCGCCGCGCAGTTCAAGCACCTGGACACCGGTCGCGGTGACTACCTGATCATGTGCGGCTGGGCCATGGCAGAGGACCTGCTCAAGTACGGGTGAGTTCATCCCCTGATGCCGGGTCGGACGGCTCGGCGTTCTGGCAGGTGCTGGCCTCACGGCGCATGTGCCGGGACTTCGTCGACGAGCGCATCGACGACGACCTGGTGGACCGGGTCACCGAGGCGGCGTTCCGCGGACCGGCCGCCGGCAACACCCACGCACTCGACCTGGTGGTGCTCACCGGCTCCGCTGTGCGGCGCTACTGGGATGTCACCTTGTCCGCCGAGCGGCGCGACGCGTTCCCGTGGCCGGGGCTGCTGGTGGCGCCGGTGCTGGTGCTGGTCGTGGTCGACCCCGCGGCCTACGCGGAGCGGTACGGACGTCCCGACAAGGCGCACACCGGCCTCGGCGACGACGTCGCTGCGTGGTCGGTCCCGTACTGGTTCGTCGACGGCGGGGCCGCCGTCATGGCGCTGCTGCTGGCTGCCGAGGCTGCCGGACTCGGGGCGCTGTTCTTCGGTCAGTTCGATCACGAGGGCGCCGTGCACCGGGCGTTCGGCGTCCCGGAGGATCGGCGCTCGGTCGGCACCATCGCCCTCGGGTGGCCGGCCCCGGGTGGTCGCGCGCCGTCCGCATCC
>CAJBIS010000070.1 GCA_903953195.1 uncultured Actinomycetes bacterium | reverse complement strand
TCTTCGTGATCGCCGCCGTCAACGTCGTCTTCCCATGATCGATATGACCCATCGTCCCCACATTCACATGGGGCTTGTTCCGCTCGAACTTCTCCTTCGCCATGGGCCTGACCTTTCGTTGACTCCGACCCTCTGGGCCGGGTGGGTGGTTCCGCAGGTGGTGCGGATCTGATGTGGGTAGCGGCGGTCGGACTCGAACCGACGACCCCTCGATTATGAGCCGAGTGCTCTCACCAACTGAGCTACGCCGCCGTGAACGACCACGACAGGTGGACGCCGTGAGCCCCCTGTCAGAATCGAACTGACGACCTTTTCCTTACCATGGAAACGCTCTGCCGACTGAGCTAAGGGGGCGTGTCGAAGGCCGAGGCCTCCGAGCGGAACGTGACTCTAGCGACCCGGTAGGACGGCGGACAACCGGCCGATCGCGAACGGTCATCGCTCAAGGCCGCCGATCGGGGTGCCGATGCATGCCCCGTGAAGTTTGAGCGTCTGGTCATCGAGCACGCCGGACACCGGGTGACCTTCGATCTGCACCCGCGCCTGACGGTCGTGGCCGGTCTCGGCCAACTGGAACGGGACGGTCTGATCAACGAGTTCGTGGGTGCCCTCGGCAGTTCACGTCCCGGGGTCCATCTGGAGCTCGCGGCCGACGACGGACACCGCTTCGCGCTCTTCCGGCCGCTCGGCGACACCCACCGGGTGATCGACGTGGACGCCCGCGAGGACGTGACCGAACACTTCACAGGGCCGGACGGTGAGATCGACCTGCTCCAACGGGCCGAACTCGACCAACGGTCGGCCCGACGCGCCATGCGGATCACCTCGGAGGACCTGGTGGGCGCGAGCGAGACGAGCGAGCGGATCCGACACCTGTCGGGCTGCGATCAGGACGAACTGTGGCGGGCGGCCGAGGCCACCGTCGAAGCGGAGCAACGACTCGAGGACGAGGCGCAGGCCGCCGGCGGCAACGTCGAGGACGCCGAGGTGATCGCCAGCATCGAGGACCACCACGAGCGGTTCGAGCAGACGCAGGCCGAGAGCGAACACGTGCGACGGGCCACGTTCCTGATCGCCGGCATCGCCGCCCTGCTGTCGATCCCGCTCGCCCCCGCCGTCGGCGCGATCATCGTCGCTCCGCTCGCCGTGATCGCGCTGCTCGCCGTCGCGACGTCCTTCGTGACCTGGCGTCGGGCCGAGCAGGCCCGAGCCGCCGAGGCCGATGCGCTCGCCGAGGCCGGCGCGCAGAGCTACCTCGGCTTCCACCTCCAGCGGGTCAACGGTCTGCTCGCATCCGACCTGAACCGCCAGCGACTCCTCCACGCCGCCGATGAGCACCGGGACGCACTGCGGGCCTGGGCGTCCCTCGCCGGCGAGACGCCCGCGACCTGGGCCCTGGAGCGTCGCGACACGATCTCGGCTGCGGCCCGCGCCCAGCGCGAGGTGGCCGGGCTCGCCGACCGGGACGGTTCGCCGGACGGAACCGGCGCGATCGTGCACGAGTTCCTCGGCCGACTCGACGCGCTCCGACATCTCGGCCCGGGCGATGAGAGCTTCCCGGCCCTGCTCGACGAACCGTTCGAGCACCTGGCCGACGCGGCACTCCCCACCCTGCTCGAGACGCTCGTGCTGACCACCGAGCACCAGCAGGTCGTGCTGTTGAGCAGCGATCCCCGCCTGGCCGACTGGGCCCGCGTCGAGGCGATGACCGGGGCGATGAGCCTGATCGAACCGGTTCCCACCGCCACGGTCGACATCACCTGAACCCGGCCCGACCGGCCACCCGCAACCCGCAACGCCACCGACCGCAACGCCGCCGAACCCACCGCCGCCGAACCCAACGCCGCCGAACCCACCGGGGCCGAGCGCCGGCGGGACGGTAGGTTCGGAGTGTGAAGATCCGTCCCGCCACGGTGCACGACGCGCCCGGCATCCTCGAGATCTACAACCACGAGGTCGAGACGTCGATCGTCACGTTCGACCTGGTGCCGCGCACCCTCGAGGAACAGCAGGCGTGGCTCGGGGACCGTTCCGGAGCTCACGCCGTGCTGGTCGCCACCGGCGCCGACACCGCCGCAGGTGCCGAACAGATCGTCGGGTTCGCCGCGCTGTCGCCATACCGGGACCGGCCCGCGTACTCCACCACCGTCGAGGGGTCGGTCTACGTCCGGGACGGGTTCCGCGCCCGGGGCACGGGTCGACTGCTGCTCGCCTCGCTCGTCGAGACCGCGACCCAACACGGTTTCCACGCGCTGATGGCGCGCGTCGTCGGCGGGCACGAGGCGTCCATCGCGCTCCATGAGTCGGCCGGCTACGAGATCGTCGGCCACGAGCGCGAGGTCGGTCGCAAGTTCGGCAGATGGCTCGACGTCGTGCTGCTCGAACGCCTGCTGTGAACGACGCAGCCCCCTGCTCGATGAGCAGGGGGCTGAGGAGTGGGCCGGGGAGGATTTGAACCTCCGAAGGCATACGCCGGCAGATTTACAGTCTGCTCCCTTTGGCCGCTCGGGCACCGACCCGGTGAGCCGATCACGATAGCGTTCGCAGTGTCATCGCCCTAACTCACCGAGGTTCGCCATGCCCAGCTTCGACATCACCTCCGAGATCGACATGCAGGAGGTCCGCAACGCCGTGGACCAGGCCGCCCGTGAGGTGGCCAACCGATTCGACTTCAAGAACACCGACTCGTCGATCGAACTCGGCGATCCCGGCATCACGCTGCGCTCGTCGACCGAGGACCGGATCCGGGCCGTCCGACAGGTCGTCGAGGAGAAGTTCGTCAAGCGGGGCCTGTCGATGAAGGCGCTGTCCTGGGAGAAGGTCGAGGAGGCGTCGGGCGCCACCACCC
>CAJBIS010000069.1 GCA_903953195.1 uncultured Actinomycetes bacterium | reverse complement strand
GCTGAGGACGCATGCACTAAGGATGCTGCGTGTCCGATGCGGGTCCCAACCGGGACGATGACGAAGCCCGGCTCCACGACTACGCCGTGGCGCTCGCCGACGCCGTCGACGCCGCCCTCGGACCGTGGGTGTGGCGATGCGTCGAGTTCCGATGCGCCGATGCGGGACTCACGCTGAGCGATGACGCCCGCGCCGCGACCTCGGCGGCGGTGGCCGCGTGCACCTCCGAGATCGGCGGTCGGGTGCGCTCGCTCCTGTTGTGCGACATCGACGAGCAGGCCGGGACACCGCTGACGGTGCTGCGTGACGCGGTCGGGTATCCGACCGCGGTGCTCGACGGCCTCGGCGTCCCGGATGTGGCTCGTGACGACTTCGCCCGGCGGTCGTTCCCCGGTGACCGCTACGACCTCACGCCGGCGTCGTTCGCCGAGATCGACGAGTCACTGCACGAGCCCGGTCTGGCGTGGGGTGCGGCCAAGGCGTTCGTCCACCGCCGGCGACGCGGCGGCTGACCGTCGCCGGACGGCCGGGACCCAGGGCTCAGGGCTCAGGGTCCTCGGGGGCCCGGCTCCATCCGGCGTCGGTGATCGACCGGGGTTCGAAGAACAGGCAGTCCTCGGGGCACGCGAACGGCGCCTTCTCGGCGGCGTCGACCCGGCATCGCTGGACCAGTTCGCCGTTGGCGACGGTCCGACTCGAGTAGTGGCGGCAGTCCACTCGGATCCCCATGTCCGGATCGTAGGCGGGGCCGGTGCCACGTAACGGACTCTCGCGGTGCCCGAAACACTGCGGAAACACCGGATCCGTAGGTTTCCGACCCGTAGGACACGTGGGCCGTGTCCGGACGACAACAGAAAGGGCCATCTAGTGAGTGCTGGAGCAATCTCGTGGGTCTTGGTCTCCGCAGCGATGGTGTTGTTCATGACACCGGGGCTGGCGTTGTTCTACGGGGGGATGGACCGGAGTCGAAACGTCTTGAACATGTTCATGATGAACTTCTGGTGCCTCCTCGTGGTGCCGTTGGTGTGGGTGATCGCAGGGTTCTCGCTCGCCTACAGCGGTTCGGGCACGTTCATCGGGAATCTGGACTGGACGCTGCTCAGCGGACTCGGCATCGATGCCGCGGACGCCGGCGGTGACGGCGGCAAGCTGCTGCTCGCAGCGATCTTCCTGGGCATGTTCGCCGTGATCACGCCGGCGCTCATCTCGGGTGCGGTCGCCGATCGCATGAAGTTCTCGGCCTGGGCCGTCTTCGTCCCGGCGTGGATCCTGCTCGTGTACTGCCCCGTGTCGTACTGGATCTACGGCGGTGTGTGGGGTGACGGTCTGACGGGCTGGCTGGGTGTGCGTGGTTCGCTCGACTTCGCCGGCGGCACCGTGATCCACGTGAACGCCGGCATCGCGGCGCTGGCCGCCGTGCTGGTGCTCGGCAAGCGGAAGGGTTGGCCGCGTGAGGGTCACCCGCCGCACTCGATGCCGCTCGTCATGCTCGGCACCGGCATCCTGTGGTTCGGCTGGTTCGGGTTCAATGCCGGCTC
>CAJBIS010000068.1 GCA_903953195.1 uncultured Actinomycetes bacterium | reverse complement strand
GATCCGCGGCGTCGGGGACTCCGGTGAGCGGGCAGGCACCGGACGCCGAACTCGATCCGGCGGGCCGCGTCGACTGGCTGCGCAGTCAGATCGGCGCCCACGACCGGGCGTACTACGAGCTCGACGCGCCGAGCATCCCGGACGCCGACTACGACCTGCTCGTCCGTGAGCTGTCCTCACTCGAGGCCCAGCACCCCGATCTCATCACCCCCGACAGCCCCACCCAGCGGGTCTCCGGTGCGGCGTCGGCGCAGTTCGCGCCGGTGCAGCACCGCATCCGGATGATGAGTCTCGACAACGCCATGGACCAGGACGAGCTGCGGGCCTGGGGTGAGCGCACCGATCGACGGCTCGCCGAGCTCGGCCTGCAGGAGTCGGTCCGCTACGTCTGCGAGCTCAAGATCGACGGGCTCGCCATGTCGCTGCGGTACGAGTCGGGTCGGCTGGTCCAGGCCGCCACCCGGGGCGATGGCCGGACGGGCGAGGACGTGACGGCCAACGTCGCCCAGATCGCCGGGGTGCCCAAGGAGCTCGCGCCGGGAGCGCCCGAGGTGATCGAGGCCCGCGGCGAGATCTACCTGCCGCTCGACGCGTTCCACCGGCTGCGCGACCAGGTGGAACGTGAGAACGCCGAGGCCGAGGCCGCCGGTCGCCGCAGCAAGCCGCTCCCCGCCAATCCCCGAAATGCCGGCGCCGGTTCGCTCCGTCAGAAGGACGCGTCGGTCACGGGCTCACGGGGGCTCGAGTTCTGGTGCTACCAACTCGGCGAACTGGTGGGGGTCGACCAGCCGCCGACGCACAGCGGAGCGATCGAACTGCTCGCCGGACTCGGTCTGCCGGTCAATCCCGAGACCCGCACGTTCGACTCGCTGGACGGCGTCTACGACTTCTGCGCCCACTGGGTCGAGCACCGTCACGAGCTGCCGTACGAGATCGACGGCGTGGTGGTGAAGGTCGACGACCTCCGTGTCCAGGAGGCCCTCGGCGCCACGGCGAAGGCGCCGCGCTGGGCGATCGCCTACAAGCTCCCGCCCGAGGAGCGCACCACGACCCTGCTCGACATCCAGGTCTCGATCGGCAGGACGGGCAAGGCCACGCCGTTCGCCGTGATGGAGCCGGTGTTCGTCGGGGGGTCGACGGTGGCCATGGCCACCCTGCACAACCAGGACCAGGTGCGCCTCAAGGACGTGCGACCCGGCGACACGGTCGTGGTCCGCAAGGCGGGTGACGTCATCCCCGAGGTCGTCGGCCCGGTGCTGGAGCTGCGGCCGACGGACTCCGTCGAGTGGTCGTTCCCGACCGAGTGTCCGGCATGCGGTGGTGAGCTCGTCCGCCCCGAGGGCGAGGCCCAGCACCTGTGCATCAACGCGGGCTGTCCGCAGAAGCGTCTCGCGAGCATCAGCCACTTCGCGTCGCGTGGCGCCATGGACATCGACGGACTCGGCGAGCAGCAGGTGGCGCTGTTCCTCGAGCTCGGGCTGCTCGATGACGTGTCCGGCATCTACACGCTCGACTTCGACCGGATCGCCGAGCTGCGGGGCTACGGCGCGACGTCGGTGGCCAACCTGCGCTCGGCGATCGAGGCGTCCACGTCGCGGCCGCTCGCCCGGCTGCTCTTCGGTCTCAACATCACGCACCTGGGTCAGGCCGGCGCCGAGGTCCTGGCCACGGCGCTCGGCAGCCTCGACGCCATCATGGACGCCTCGCTCGACGATCTCGCGGCGGTCGAGGGAGTCGGGCCGGTGATCGCCGAGTCGGTGCACTCGTTCTTCGCGGAGCCGGCATCACGGGCGCTCGTCGAACGACTGGTCGCCGCCGGTGTCAACACCCGGGGCCCGGAGCGGTCCGTCCTGCCCCAGACGTTGACCGGCATGAGCATCGTCGTGACGGGCACGCTCGACGGCTTCAGTCGCGAGGAGGCCGAGGCCGCGATCAAGGCCCGCGGCGGGAAGTCGCCGGGGAGCGTGTCGAAGCGCACGACCGCGCTGGTCATCGGCGCCGAGCCGGGGGCCTCCAAGGTGACGAAGGCGACCGACCTCGGCGTCCCGGTGCTGAACGCCGACCAGTTCGCCGCGCTCCTCGATTCCGGCGAGGTCCCGGGGTCGTGAGAGGCTCGCTGCTGTGACCAGCGAAACGGTTCCCGTCGACGCCGTGATCTTCGACTTCGGCGGCGTGTTCATCGACTCGCCGTTCACGGCGCTCGTCGACGCCGCGACCGCCGAGGGGCTCGAGCCGGAGATCGTGCTCGACCTGATGTTCGGCCCCTACGACCAGGACACCGATCACCCCTGGCACCGGCTCGAACGCGGCGAGATCACCCTGCTCGAGGCCCGCGACGACATCATGGCAACCTCCACCGAGCGGATCGGCCGTGAGCTCGATCCGTTCCACCTGCTCGCAGCGTTGTCCGGCGGCGGTGTGCGCGACGAGCTCGTCGACTTCTGCCGCGAGGTGCGATCCACGGGTGTTCGCACCGGGCTCCTCACGAACAACGCCAAGGAGTTCGAGGACTTCTGGGTGCCGCTGCTCCCGCTCGACGAGCTCTTCGACGACGTCGTCGACTCATCCGCCGTCGGCCTCCGCAAGCCCGATGCCCGCATCTACGAGCTCAGCCTCGAACGGCTGGGGGTCCGCGCCGAGGCGGCGGTGTTCATCGACGACGCTCCCGGCAATGTCACCGGTGCACAGGCGGTGGGACTGCGCACCGTGCTGATCGGTCCGTTGCGCACCGACGTGCCGGCGGCACTCGCGGACCTGCGAGCTCACCTGTCCTGAGCGGCGCCCGGGTGGCGTGTCACGACGCGCTGAAACACCACGACACGGGTTCGGATCGGGTCGGTCCCTCGCTCTGCTTCCAGACGATGGCGATCGCACAGTTCTTCTCGGGCGCCAGTGCCGTGACCGGCTTTCCCTCGCCGGGTGTGAACTCGACCCGGCCGACGCCGAGGTCCTTGGTGAGGCCATCCTCCGGGGTGCGGATCTCGACGCCGTTGATGATCAGGTAGGCGTCGTAGCCGGCGGCCAGGTCGACGCCGACCGACGCCTGGCGGAGCACCTCGTCGCCGGACGCCGGGATCAGCCGCTCCACCGACTCGGGCTTCGTCACCGAGGTCGAGTCGTTGCCGGTCGGCGCGAGGACGACGACCGTCACGACCAGACCGACGAGCGCTCCGATGAGCAACAGCGTCATCAGCACCTTCTGGATGAGCGGCGTGCGGTGCACCTCGATCGGTTCGGTCGACTCCACGTCTCTGGTCTACCGCGTCACGGGACCGCCGTCGGCACGGCCGGTCGCCGTCGGGGACATCGGACATCCACCACACGTGACGTCCGGCACCGTAACGTTTTCTTCAGTTCATCCTTCCGGTTGGGGTGGTCTGCTGTTCGTGGTGTTCCCCAGCCGCCGCTCTCGGCGGCCACCCCAACCGGGACGATGAGCACCACGGCCGCCTCCGTTAGCCTGCGCGGTCGTGACCGACCGGCCCGACGTCCCACCGGAGAACGATCCGGTCGAGGCGTCGCCACCGGCCGCCGAGGCGTCGGCGGACGACACCGAGGTCCTCACCGCCCTCGCCGTCGATGCGCCCGGGGTCGACGAGGAGGCCACGGTCCCGTGGTCGCTGCTGCTGCAGCGCCGGACCCGGGTCCCGCTGAGCGAACGCGACCGGTCGCCCTGGCTGGTGACGTGGGTCGTCCTCTTCGGCACCTTCTGGGTCACCAGCACGATCACCATCCTCGCGGTGAGCCGGCCCGCCATCGCCGCCGATCTGGGTGTCTCCACGCAGTCGCTCGTCTGGCTGATCTCGGGGCCCACGATCGCGGTCGCGTTGACCGGGACCACCGCCGGGAAGCTCGGCGACCTCCACGGTCACCGTCGCGTCTACCTGATCGGCATGGCCGGCGCGACCGTGTTCGTGGCGTTGTCGGCCGTCGCGTGGTCCGGCACGTCGCTGCTCGCGTTCCGGATCCTCGGTGCCACCATCGGCGCCGCCACGGGACCGTCGTCGCTGGCGTTGATCAACCGCATGTTCCCGGCGGACCGTCGTTCACGCGCACTCGGCTTCTGGTCGCTCGTCGTCGCCGGCGGACCGGTGGTCGGGTTGGTCATCGGTGGGCCGCTCGTCGAGGCGTTCGGGTGGCGGGCCATCTTCGAGTTCCAGACGCCCCTGCTCGCGATCGCCACGTTGATCTCGTGGTGGGTGCTTCCGGAGACCCCGAGGCGAGCGCTGGTCCACTTCGACGTGCAGGGCCAGGCGACACTGGCGGTCGCGCTCGCCGGACTGCTCATCGGCATCGACCGCGCTGCGGTGTGGGGAATCGCGAACCCGTGGGTGATCGCGTCGTTCGCACTCGTGCCGATCGGGCTGTGGGCCTTCGTGGTCGTGGAGCGGCGCACGCCGCACCCGCTGATCCCGCTCGCCTGGTTCCGACGCCGAGGGTTCGCGATTCCGGTCGCCGTGTCGTTCTTCATCCAGTTCGGCTACATGGGCGGTTTCATCCTCGCTCCGAAGATGCTGAACGAGATCCGCGGGCTCCCGGCCGACACGATCGCGCTGCTGATGGTGCCCCGGCCCCTGACGTTTGCGATCGCCGGTCCCATCGCCGGCTGGATGGCGATGCGCATCTCGGCCCGTTCCACGATCGTCGCGGGAACGCTGGCGCTGGCGCTGTCGATGACGGTGTTCGCGTTGATCGCGTCCAACCCGGGGACGGCGGCGGTCGTGCTGGCCCTGACGCTGTCGGGCGCCGGGATCGGCGCGGCGCAGCCGCGGATCTCGGCCTGTGTGGCCAACTCGGTCAGCAACGAGGACCTGGGAATCGCCGGTGCCACGCAGCAGCTGGTCGCGCAGGTGGGCACCACCGTCGGCATGAACCTGCTCGAGGCCGTGCAGGTGACCGCGGCCGCCGGGGCCACCGTGTCGGCGGGCGCGTCGTACTCGATCGCGTATGCGGTGGGGGCCGCCGTCAGCGCGGTCGGCGTGGGTGTCGCGCTGTTCGTGCGCGGGTGACCGGAACGGTCACGGTCACTCGGCGGTGATCTCCTGGATCGCCTCGGTGACCTTGGCCTGGAGGCCGGCGTCGCCGCCGCCCGCCTGCATCGCCATCAGCTTGGTCATGTCACCCTGGACCTTGACCTTGCCGGCCATGAAGGCCTGCATGCCGGCCTGCGGGTTCTGGTCGACGAGGATCGCCTTGGCGGTGGCGTAGTCGAGCGTCACGGTCAGTTCCGGGTCGTCCATGTGGCCGAGGTCCATGACCATCTCGCCGCCCGAGGAGTCCATGTGGGCCGTGACCTCGCCGTCGCCGAAGGGCACCTCGGTGATGTTCAGGTTCATCTTCACGGCGTGCGGCGGCGCCGGCACGTCGCCCTCGAGCTCGTCACGGATCTGCTTCGCCGCTTCGATCCACTCTTCGGTCAGGAACTGGTACTTCGCCACGGTCATCCCTCCGGGGTGTGGGCACGGTGCCCGGGTCACGATGGACACGGAGCGTAGCGGGTGCTCCGGTCGCAACGGGGACGTCACGGAATCCGGGCCCCGACGACGCCACGGCCAGCGCCGCTCAGTCGACCGGCCCACCGGGACGCTGCCCTAGAGTCGTGGCGTCGTAACGATCGAAGAGGGAGTCATGGCGATGTCCGACGCTGTCGAGGTGATGCCGGGGGCCGAGCCGTTCGCCGCCGAGGGCGGTCCGGTCGGGGTGCTCGTCCTGCACGGGTTCACCGGGAACCCGGCCTCCATGCGGGGCCTGGCCGAGGCCTACGCGTCGGCGGGGTACACCGTCGACCTGCCGCGCCTGCCGGGCCACGGCACCTCGGTCGAGGACATGTTGACCACCGGCTGGGCCGACTGGTCCGCCGCGGCCGAGGCGGCCTACGAGGCGCTGGCGGCGTCGTGCGAGCAGGTCGTCGTCGTCGGGCTGTCGATGGGCGGGTCCCTGACCTGCTGGCTCGGCACCCGCCACCAGGACATCGCCGGCCTGGTGTGCGTCAACCCGGCGGTGGCGCCGAGCGACGACATGCGGGCGCTCGTCGCCGCCATGACCGAGTCGGGCGAGGAGCTCATGGACGGCATCGGCTCCGACGTGGCGGATCCGGACGTCATCGAGTCGGCGTACGCGCAGACGCCGCTGCGCCCGCTCCTCACGTTGTTCGACGCGTCGGCCGCCGTCGTCGGCGACCTGGGGTCGATCACCTCGCCGCTGTTGTTGTTCACGAGCCCGCAGGACCACGTCGTCCCATCGACCGACAGCGATCTGCTCGCCGGTGCGGTCTCGGGTCCCGTCGAGCGGGTGTCGTGCGACCGCAGCTTCCACGTGGCGACCATCGACTTCGACAAGGACCTGATCCGCGACCGCTCGCTCGAGTTCATCGCCCGGGTCACGGCCTGAGCGGGAGCCGTTGACGGTCGGTCGCCGCCCCGGCAGTACCATCGGCCGGGTCATGGACCAGTCCACACCCGCCGATGACGACGCCGTGATCACCACGGCGGACGTCGCCAAGGTCGCCTCGCTCGCCCGGCTCCGACTCGAGCCCGACGAACTCGACCGCTTCACCCACCAGCTCGCCGACATCCTCGGCCACGCCGCCGACATCGAGGCGCTCGATCTCGACGACGTCGAACCGATGGCCCGACCCGTGCCGCTCGAGAACGTGTTGCGCGCCGATGTGCCCGGCCCCACGTTCGACCGTGACGCCGTGCTGTCGCAGGCGCCGGCGGCCGAGGACGGGCAGTTCCGTGTCCCGCCGGTCCTCGGGGAGGCGCCGTGAGCAGCGACGCCCGATCACTCGCCGCCTCGGTTCGCTCCGGTGAGCGATCCGCCGTCGACGTCCTCGAGGAGCACCTGTCGCGCATCGACGAACGCGAGGGCGACGTCCACGCGTTCAACCTGGTGACGGCGGAGTCCGCACGTGCCGAGGCCGCCGACGTGGATGCCCGCGTCGCCGCCGGTGAGGATCCGGGCCCGCTCGCCGGCGTGCCGGTCGCGCTCAAGGACAACCTCTGCACCGACGGCGTGCCGACCACGTGCTCGTCACGGATCCTCGAGGGCTGGTGTCCGCCGTACGACGCGACGGTCGTGACCCGACTCGCGGCCGCCGGCGCGGTGGCCGTCGGCAAGACGAACCTCGACGAGTTCGCCATGGGATCGTCGACCGAGAACTCCGCATTCGGTCCGACACGCAATCCGCACGACCTCACCCGGGTGCCGGGCGGCTCGTCGGGCGGCTCGGCCGCCGCGGTGGCCGCCGGGTTCAGTGCCATCTCGCTCGGTTCCGACACCGGCGGCTCGATCCGGCAGCCGGCGGCGCTCTGCGGCGTTGTCGGAGTGAAGCCCACCTACGGCCTCGTGTCCCGGCTCGGACTCGTGGCGTTCGGCTCATCGCTCGACCAGATCGGTCCGTTCACCACGACCGTCGCCGACGCCGCTCTGGTGTGCGAGGTGATCGGCGGACACGACCCGGGCGACTCCACGTCACTCCCGCAGGCCTTCCCGTCGGTGAGCGACCACCTCGACGATGGCGTCGACGGTCTGCGTGTCGGGATCATCACCGAGATGATGGGGGAGGGCATCAGTCCCGATGTCGCCGCCCGGGTCCGCGCCGCCGCCGATGCGCTCGCCGCGGCCGGAGCGACCGTCGAGGAGGTGTCGATTCCGGCGCTGACGTTCGGGCTGTCCGCCTACTACCTGGTCGCACCCGCCGAGGCGTCCTCGAACCTGGCCCGCTACGACGGGGTTCGCTACGGCAACCGCGTCGACGCCCCGACCGCCGGCGAGATGATGGAGGCGACGCGCACCGCCGGATTCGGCGACGAGGTGAAGCGCCGCATCATGCTCGGCACGTACGCATTGTCGGCCGGGTACTACGACGCGTTCTACGGGAAGGCGCTCAAGGTGCGCACGCTGATCCGCAACGACTTCGACGCCGCCTACGAGCGTTTCGACGCGCTCATCTCGCCGACGTCGCCGACGACGGCGTTCGCGTTCGGCGACAAGACGGCCGACCCGCTGCAGATGTACCTCAACGACGTCTGCACGATTCCGACGAACCTGGCCGGCCATCCGGCCATGTCGCTGCCGTTCGGTGTGGGCGACGACGGCCTGCCGGTCGGGGTGCAGGTGCTCGCCCCCGCGCTGGGTGAGGTCGCCATGTTCCGTGTCGCCTCGGTCCTCGAGTCGTCGCTCGCATCGTCCGGGCCGGTGGCGTCATGACGGTCGCGGGAGTGGACGAGGAGCGCTGGGAGGTCGTGATCGGCCTCGAGGTGCACGCCGAGCTGTCGACCCGCACGAAGTTGTTCTCGGCGGCCACCAACGAGTTCGGTGGCGAACCCAACACGCACATCGACGCGCTCACGCTCGGGCTGCCGGGGTCGCTGCCGGTGCTCAACGAGCACGCCGTGGAGCTCGCGATCCGGGTCGGCCTCGCCCTCAACTGTGAGGTGCGTCGCTCGGTGTTCGCCCGGAAGAACTACTTCTACCCGGACCAGCCGAAGAACTATCAGATCTCGCAGTTCGACCTGCCGATCAACGCCGAGGGGTGGCTCGAGCTCCCGTCCGGACAGATCGCGGGGATCGAGCGGGCGCACCTCGAGGAGGACACCGGCAAGTCGACGCACGTCGGCGGCGGCGGTCGGATCCACGATGCGCAGTACTCGCTCGTCGACCTGAACCGCGCCGGTGTGCCGCTGCTCGAGATCGTCGGCAAGCCCGACCTCCGCTCGCCCGACGAGGCCCGCGCGTACGTCAGCGAACTGCGCGCCGTACTCGTGGCGGTCGGAGCCTCCGACGGGAAGATGGAGGAGGGGTCCATGCGGGTCGACTGCAACGTGTCGGTCCGCCCGCGTGGCGCCGAGGAGTTCGGCACGCGCTGCGAGATCAAGAACATCAACTCGCTGCGCAGCCTCGGACGTGCCATCGAGTACGAGGCGGCCCGACAGGTCGATCTCATCACCGCCGGCGACCGGGTGGTCCAGGAGACCCGGCACTGGAACGAGGAGGACGGTCGCACCCACACGCTGCGGAGCAAGGAGGGGGCGGACGACTACCGCTACTTCCCGGACCCGGACCTGGTGGTGCTGGACCCGGACCCCGAATGGATCGAGCGGGTCCGGGCCGCGCTTCCGCCGCTGCCGGCGGCCCGGCGTGCGGTGCTCGTCGACCGACTGGGCGCGACCCGTGAGCAGGCGGCACTGCTGGTCGAACGCGAACTGGACGCGCTGTGCCTCGCCACTGTCGAGGCAGGGGCCGAACCCGTGCGCACGCTCACGCACGCCGAGCACAACCTCTCGGACGACCGGGCACGCGACCTCGACCCGGCGGCGTTCGCGTCGCTGGTGTCGATGGAACTCGACGGCGAGCTCACTGCGACGCAGGCCAAGACGGTGCTCGCCGAACTCGTCGAACACGGCGGTGACCCGGTCGCCATCGCCGCCGACAAGGGCTTCGAGGCGATGGACTCCTCGGAGCTCGACTCGCTCGTCGACGGGCTCATCGCCGACCATCCCGACGAGTGGCAGCGGTTCTGCGAGGGTGACGGCAAGATCACCGGGTTCTTCGTCGGCAAGGTGATGAAGGCCACGCAGGGCAAGGCCGACGGCAAGGTCGTCACGGGCCTGCTGAACGCCCGCAAGGGCTGACGGTCGCGGGCCGCTCGGCCACCCCTACGATGAACCGGTGACGAGAAGTCGTGTTCCCGTGGTCGTGCTGGTGGCGCTCGCAGCGCTGCTCGCCGGCTGCGCGTCGAGCAGTGACACCACCGAGGTCGCAGGCCGGGGCGCCGACCCGAACGCACCGTTGCCGACCGCTCCGGCGGGTTCGACCGGTGCGACGACGCCGCTGCGACCCACGGTGCCGACCGGCAGCGTCGACGTGCAGGAACTCGTGACGCGCATCGACGCGCTCAACGCCGAGACGAATCTGTGCACGTTGCTGACGGGCAGCGCCCTCGCCGACGTGACCGGCGCGGACCTGGATCTGACCAGCCTGCTCCAGGACTCGACGGGCTTCACGAGCCTGTTCGGGTCATTGGCCAAGCTGTTCGGCCACATGGTCGACATCGCGCCGGCGACGGTGAAGCCGGACCTGCAGACCATGCGAGGCGTGTGGCAGGGCGTCGCGACCGTGGACCCGAAGCAGCCCGACGCGGCGACCAAGGCCGGCGCGTTCATCGCTGATCCGGCGGTGCAGCGGGCGCAGTCGAACGTCGGGGTCTGGGTGCAGACGAACTGCCGTCGCGCCTGACACCGGGCCTCACGTGGCGCCGGTGCGCTCCCAGGTCCGGCCGCGGAGTCGCCACCCCAGGATCACGACCCGGCTGGCCATGAAGATCGTGATCGTGAGCCACAGCCCCCAGAGCGGGGTGTCGGTGGCGAGCAGCAGTGACCCGCCGGCGATGAGCACGGCGAGTGACGCGAGCATCGCCCGGGCCAGGTATCGCTGATCGCCGGCGCCGACGAGCACGCCGTCGAGCGCGAACGCGGCACCGTTCAGCGGCTGCATCGCCCCGACCCAGAGCAACGACGTCGCCACCACGCCGATCACGGCCTCGTCGTTGGTGAAGAGGTGGGCGACGGGTTCGCGCAGGACCAGCGTGGCCGCCCCGAGGACCGCGCCCCCGCCGACGCTCCACGCCATGATGCGTCGCGCCGTCGTTCGGGCGAGCCGTCGGTCGGCCGCGCCGAGTGCCTGGCCCACGAGACTCTGTGCCGCCGCCTCGAGGGCGTCGAGCAGGTAGGCGAGGAACGTCCACCACTGGAAGGCGATCTGGAACGCCGCGAGTGCGGTGGCGCCGCGTCGTGCGGCCAGGAACGTCGAGAACGTCAACGCGCTCCGGAGCGCGACGGTCCGGATGAACAGGTCGCGGGCCACCACTGCGAGCGACCGGATGCGTCGCCGGTCCGGGCGCCGCGATGCAGGGTGGCCGACGGCCAGGCGACCGACCACGACGACGTAGGCGGCCGCCGCGCCCCACTGCGCCACGACGGTGCCGGCTGCGGAGCCGGCCAGACCCCAGCCGAGGCCGAACACCAGCGCGAGTTCGAGCACGAGGTTCACCGCGTTCGCCGCGACGGTCACGACCAGAGGAGTGCGCGTGTCGAGGTGGCCGCGCAGTGCTCCGGTACCGGCCATGGCCACCAGCAGCGCGGGCAGGCCGATCAGGCTGATGCGCAGGTACAACAGCGCGTCGTCCACGACGGCCTCGCCGGCGCCGAACAGGCGTACGAGCGGCCCGGCGAACACGGCGAGGCCGACCGTGCACGCGAGCCCGCAGGCGAGGCCCAGCCAGAGGGCCTGGATCGACAGGGCTGCGGCCTCGTCGCCATCGCCGGCGCCGCGGAGGCGAGCGACCGTCGCCGCCGTGCCGAACGTGAGGAAGATGCAGGCGCCACTGACGAACAGCAGCAGCGCCGAGGCGACGGCGAGTCCGGCGAGCGAGTCGGTCCCGAGCCGCCCGACGATGGCGGTGTCGGTCAGCAGGTAGAGCGGCTCGGCGGCGAGCGTGAGCAGCGCCGGTCCGGCCAGACGCCAGATGCTGCGATCGAGCTGGCGCCCGGTCAGCGGTAGGGAGCCCGGGTCGCTCAGACCGGGATCCACACGAGCGAGAACATCTGCACCGAGATGTTCGTCTTCTTCAGTCGGATCTCCGTCGACTCGACCTCTGCGGCGATCGCCCGCCAGCGGTCGTCGATGTCGATGAGTGCGTTGGCGAGTTCCTCCTCGGCGGCGCTCAGGTCGTCGGCCTTGGCCTCGACCGCGGCGGCGGCCTGGTCGGCCCGCTGGTTCGCCTTGTTGACGCGTTCCCGGCCCGACATCGCCTTCCGTGCCGTCGCGGCCATCCCGCGTGTTCGGTTGCCGCCGCCGAGCAGCCCGCCGAGCAGGGTGCCACCGAGTCCGGTGAGCTCGGTGCCCTTGGCGTCGCTCGCGGCCTGACGGGCGCTGTCCGCCTTCTGTTCGGCGGTGTCGACGGCACCCCGGAGCCGATCGATCTTCGTGGCGAGCCGGGCACGGATCTTGTCGGCCTCGGCGTCGGCGCCGACCTGCGCCGCCGCGTCGCAGCGCGCCGCGAACTCGGCGTCGGACTCGCCGGGTCGACCCCAGAGCTTCAGCTTCGCGTTCACCGGCACCTCGAACGCATGGTCGCGGACGAGCGTGTCCTTCAGCTGGGCCGACAACTGCGTGAAGAACGTCTTGGTGTCGATGCGGGCGTCGCACGGCAGGTACCGGGCGCCGGCGGGTGCCTCGGTGCGCAGGTCGCGGTCGTCGTGGTCCACCGCAGTCGCCGCACCTGCGTCGACGAGATCGTGCAGCGGGGTGAGGACGGACTCCCACTCCTCGGAGTGGTGCACGTCGCTCTTCGTGTCGTCGAACGTCAGCTGGACCCGAATGGCGAGGCCGGCCTGGAACGTCGAGCTCGTCGGGTTGCCCCCGACCTCGCTCAGCCACGGCGCGGCGGGATCGATGAAGCGCACCGGCACGCCGTCGGCGACCTTCGGTGGGAGCACCGTGGTCTCGCCGTCGACCCCGCCGGCGGGCGCGGGCGCTGGTGCGTCGACGCCGGGCGGTGGTTCGGTCGCAGCGGGAGCGTCCACGCCGGGCGGGGGTTCCGTGGCCGCAGGGGTCGGCGCAGGCGCCGGTGCGGGATCGACACCCGGCGGCGGTTCGGCCGAGGCGACCGAGGCGTCGACGACGGGCGCCGCCTCAGCGACGGGCGCCGACTCGACGAGCGGCGGCGTGGTCTCGCTCGACGGAG
>CAJBIS010000067.1 GCA_903953195.1 uncultured Actinomycetes bacterium | reverse complement strand
GCTGCCGACGCTCGGTCGAGACGTGCTCGAGCCGCCCACTGGTTCTGCCGACGAGGTCGGCTAACGCAGTCAGTCGTCGGCACCGAGCGCCGAGGAACCCGGTGCCGAGCACATCGGTGCGGCACACTGGCGGCGTCGCCGGATCCGTCGGCGGAGAGGCGGTGCGAGGCATGCGGCAGGAACCGATCCGAACCATCGCCCGTTGTGTGCTCGGTGTCGTGCTCGTCGTCGCCGGCATCGGTCACCTCACCTCGCAGCGAGTCGAGTTCCGGGCGCAGGTGCCGTCGTGGTTCCCGGTCGACGCCGACATCGTGGTGCTGGTCTCCGGCGTCATCGAGATCCTGTTGGGAGTCGCACTCGTCGTCGCCGGCAGCCACGCCGCCGTGGTGGGCGTGGTCGTTGCTGCCTTCTTCATCGTGATCTACCCGGGCAACATCGCGCAGTTCCTCGAGCACCGCGACGCGTTCGGACTCGACTCCGACGCGGAACGGTTCGTTCGGTTGTTGTTCCAGCCGTTGCTGGTGCTGTGGGCGCTGTGGTCGACCGGCGGGTGGCGCTGGTTGCGCTCCAGGTGGCGCGACGATGAGCCGACGTCCGTAGCCTGACCACATGGCAGTCCACATCGAGGTGCACGACGACCGGGTGACGGTCGACCTGGACGGGATGGAACAGGTGTGGGCGCTGGCGCGACACATCGAGATCCCGACCGCGAACATCACCGGTGCGCGGGTCGCTCCGGTGCACGACCTGCGCCACGGGCTGGGTTGGCGCGTGGGCGGCGCCTACTGGCCGGGCGTGGTGGCGGCCGGTCACTTCAGCGTGCCGGACCGCTCCGGCGCACGGCAGTTCTGGTGCGTCTATCGCGACACCGACGTGTTGGTGATCGACACCGATCTGGAACGACCGAGTCGCGTGGTGCTGCAGCACCCGGGCAGCGACTTCCTGGCGTGGATCATCGGCGAACGAGCCGGCGGTCAGATGGTCGGCGAGGCCGGCGGTCCGACGGGGGAGTAGCGCTCGGCCCGCTCGTCACCCGGCGCCGCCGAGTCGAGGTCAACGACTCCGTCAGGTGGCGACCGGGCTCCTGCCGGTGAGCTACCCGTTCGTGAGATTCCCGCCGAGTCCCACCAGGTAGCCGTCGGACAGCTGCCATCCGACGGGCAGCGCCGCCGGGGTCCCGGTGATGCCGCCGGAGATGACTCCAGTGAGCGTCGCCGCCGACAGGTCGGCGCCGCCGAGGGCGACGCCGGTCAGCTTGGCGTTGGTCAGCGTGGCGTTGGTCAGCGTGGCATTGGTGAACGTCACGTTCGTGAAGTCAGCACGCGGTGCGATCGCGCCGGTCATCGTGACGCCGGTCATGTTCACACCCCGCATGTACGCGCCGGGCATGTTCGTCCCGGTGAAGTTCGCTCCGCTGAAGTTCGCTCCGGCGACGACCTCGGCGAGTTGGGACCAGTCCGCACCGCTGACATTGACACCGCTCATGTTGATTGCCGGGATGACCGTGTCGTAGCTGAGCACCATGGTCGGTCCGACCAGGAAACCGCTCCGCAGCTGCCACTGACTGTTGGGTAGCGCCTTCGGGGTGCCGACCACCGACCCGGCGTAGCTGGGGGTGTAGTTGAACCCTGACACGGTGTACGTCGTCAGCCCACCGGTGGTGAGGCCGGTGACGTCGGCACCGGTGAGGTCCGTTCCGTTGAGGTTGACGCAGGTCAGCGTCGCGCCACGCAGCGTCGCGCCG
>CAJBIS010000066.1 GCA_903953195.1 uncultured Actinomycetes bacterium | reverse complement strand
TCCCATCGGCGAGCTCCCGCCGACGACGCCGTCGGTCTTCGTCACCTCGAACGTCGCACTGAAGAACGTGGCACCGGTGATGTCGGCACCGGACAGATCGGCATTCGTGAAGTCGGCGCCGGTGAACGAGGCGTCGACCAGGCGGGCGCCGCTGAGGTCGGCGCGGACGAAGGCCGTGCCGCCTGCGTCGGCGCCGCTGAGATCGGCACGGGTCAGCACGGCGTCATCGAGGTCGACCTGTCCCAGGTCGGCTCCGCTGAGCACGGCGCCGGTCAGGTCGGCCCGCGGCATCGTCGCCTGCGTGAACCTAGCGCGTCCGGCGTCCACCCCCGGAAGCAGCGCATCGGCGAGTTCGGTCTGGACCAGCTGGGCCCCCGCCAGCGTTGCACCGGCCAGATTCGCATCCCGCAGATCGGCCTGGCCGAGCGCGGCGTTCGAGAGGTCGGCGTCGCGCAGGTCGCTGCCGCGCATGCGGGCCTGCCCGAGACGCGCCCCGCGCAGATCGGCGCCGCGGAGGTTGGCGCCCCGGAGATCGGCCTGCGTGAAATCCAGTCCGTGCAGATCGGTGCCCGCCAGATTGGCGCACGCAAGGTCGCTCTGGCTGGTCTGGCCGAGCGCGCCCGGCACGGTCAGGTCACGCCCGGGCAACTGCACGGGCTGGGCCGGGCACGTGATCGCATCGGGTCCTTGCGGCTCCTCGCCGGTCGCCGCGCCAACCGTCCCGATGAGGGTCGTGGCGACGATGGCGGTTCCGGCGCCGATCAGCGCAACGACTCGTGTGGCGACGTGTGATCGGATCGCGTGGTTCATGGCGCGGCTCGCTCCCGGCGCTCGTCGCCGTCGGGCTCCTTGAGATCCGACTGCGGTCGTCCTGACACTTCTGCTCGGCCCTCGTGCGACCTCAGCGCGAACGCGCCTCGGGGGTGGCGTCGATGAACGAGGCGACGACGCCTGCGAGCTCGGGGCCGCGGTCCTCCTGGAGGAAGTGACCGCCGCCGGCGATGGTCACGTGCGGCTGACCGGCGGTGCCGGGCACCTCGGCGAGGAAGTGTCGGTCCGTGCCCCTGGTCACCGGGTCGGCGTCGCTGAAGGCGAGCAACACCGGACGGGTCCAGGCGCGGAGCACCTCCCACGCGGCTCGATTCGCCGGCGCCTCCGGGTCGTCCGGCTCGGCGGGTACGAGCGTGGGGAACTGGCGGGCCCCGGCCACGTGGCGCTGGTCGGGGAACGGGGCGTTGTAGGCGGCGATCACCTCGGGGCTCAGCTCGGTGATGGTGCCCATGTTCACGACGCCGCCGCTGTCGAACTCGGGAACCTCCTGCGAGAAGGTCCGCCACATGCGGAACCCGTCGCCCAGATCCCGGTCGCCGGTCGGGAGGAACGTGTTCGCGATCACCAATCGGTCGAACCGATCCGGCTCGGCGGTCGCGAGCCGCAGTCCGATCATCCCGCCCCAGTCCTGACAGACCAGCGTGATGTGCTGGAGGTCGAGTCCGGTCAGCCACTCGGTCATCCAGGCCACATGCCGGGCATAGGTGTAGTCGTCGCGGTTCGCCGGCTTGTCGGACCGGCCGAATCCGACGAGGTCCGGGGCCACGACGCGGTGTCCGGCGTCGAGCAGCGGCGGGATCATGTGCCGGTAGAGGTACGACCACGAGGGCTCACCGTGCATGAGGAGCACCGTGGTCACGGCGTCACGAGGACCCTCGTCGACCGCGGCGATCCGGATCTCGGTCCCGTCGATCGGGTCCTCGACGATGGCGTACGACGGCTCGTACGGCCAGTCCTGCAGTCCTTCGAAGCGGTCGTCCGGTGTGCGCAGCAGGTCCATGCTCTGAACGTAGCGCCGTGGGCTAGGTCAGGTGACCGCTCGTGTGCAGCGACGCGATGATCAGCTCGACGGACTCCTCGGTGGTCTGCTCGCTCGTGGACACGGTGACGTCCGGGGCGAACGTGGTGGCGCGGCAGAGTTCGTCGCTCCGTCGGGCCAGGCCGAGCGGTCGGACCTCCGCGGCGCCGTCGGAACGCGTCGCCTCTCGGCGTTCGAGTTCGTCGAGGGAGCACTCGACACCGACCGTGAACACGGTGGCTTCGGCATCGCTGAGGGTGCTGAGGCACTCGTCGACCCAGTCCTGTTCCTGCAGGAAGTGGTCGACCACCAGATTCGTGCCGAGTCCGATGTGCTCGCCCCAGCCGCGGTGCACCCCGCTCAGCATGAGTCGGGTCGTCGGGTTCAGCACCACTCGAACACGTGGTTGGCCTCCGTGGATGCCCTCGGCATCCCGTTCGTCGACGTACTCCCACGCAGCGCGACCATCGTGCGGCGCCCTCGACACGAGATCGTCGACGTCACCCCCTTGGAGCCCGATGAAACTGTGCGGATACAGGTTCGTGGCAATGAGCGCGGCCAGGTCGTCGAACGCCACGCCCGCGTACGCCACGGCCGGATCGCCATCGGCGAGTTCGGTGAGCCGCACCTGCAGCGCGCCGCACAGCCTCGACTTGCCGGAGGAACTCGCGCCGCTGACCACGATGGCGAGGCCGGGCCTGGCCGGCACGAGGATGGGGGACTGGTCGATCATCGTCGAACGGTACCGGTCGGGTGTGGTGCGGCGCCGCGAAGGGCCCGGCGTGCACGAGCTGCGAACCATCGTCCTCGTCGTGCTCGCCGCCGGCGCTGTGATCTGCCTGATCGGGGTCGGTGTGATCATGTTCGGGCCTCGCTGAACGCGCCCCGACGCGCCGGTGCCCGACCCCACCGATGTGGAGTCGGGCACCCGTCGGTTCGTCGGATCGGCCGACGGTCGGATCAGAGCGGAACGTTGCAGTACCAGAAGTCCTGTGCGGGCACGATCACGCCGCTCAGCTGCGTCTCAGCCGTGGCGTCCGGTCCGTACAGCGACTCGCAAGTGCTCGCTGCGTTCGGGCCGGGCGTTCCCGGATAGATCGTGATGGGTGTCGAGCCGCCCGTGGTGCAGGCCCCGTCGGAGTATGCGGTCAACGAGTAGTAGTTCGAGAAGCCGCCGGGGACGATCTTCCAGGAGCCGCCGAGCAACCCGGGGAAGCAGCCGGTGGTGAGCGTCGGGCCGGGCGTTCCGCCGCCACCCCCTCCGCTCGGGGCCGCCGAGCAGGCGCCGAGTGCGCTCGCTCCGAGCGCGACGACGGCGATGGCGAGTGCGGAACGGACGGTATGTGACATGTGGACTCCCTGGGTCGGGCCGACCGGCGCCGGCGATGCCGTGCGTTCTACGACGGGTCGTCACGCGTGTGAATGGGTACGCGTACCCGCTGCTGCCCTGCGCCGTTGCGGCACGTCCGTGCAACGCTGTCGCCGCCCACGGGAGACGAGCGGAGGATCGTTGGTAGTGTCCGCGGTGGCGACATCAGGGAGGCCGTGCGTGAGCAGCCGGGGGGACATCACCGCGCTCGTCGGTGACGATCTGGGCGATCTCGAATTCGTCGCGCGCGGCGGCTCGGCGGCGGTGTACCGGGCCACGCAACGATCGCTCGGTCGGCGGGTGGCGGTGAAGGTCTTCGACTCGATCGACCTCCGCGGTGACCGGGCACTCACCGAGGCGCGTGCCCAGGCGGCGATGTCGTGGCACGCCAACGTGGTGACGCTCTTCGGTACGACGACCGTCGCCGACGGCTCACCGGCGTTGGTGATGGAGTTCGCTCCCGGCGGGTCGCTCGCCGATCGGGTCGACGCGTCGGGGCAGCTCGCAACCAGCGACTGGCTGCGCGTCGGCCGCGAACTCGCAGGAGCCCTCCGTGCTGCGCACGATTCGGGCATCGTGCACCGTGACATCAAGCCGTCCAACGTGCTCTTCGCCGCGGACGGTTCGTCCCGCCTCGCCGACTTCGGGACCGCCGGCAGTGTGACGAGGACGCTCGACGGCATCGAGGGGTCGGTGGCGTTCGCGCCGCCCGAGGTCCTCGAAGGGGCACGGCCGGCGCCAGCCAACGACGTCTACTCGCTGGCGGTGACCCTGCTCGTCGCAGCCACCGGCCGACAGCCGTTCGACGCCGATCAGCTGCCGCCGGCGGCGGTGATCGCCAAGGTGCAGAGCGAACGGCTCCGGTTCCCATCGGGACTCTCCGGTGTGCCGGCAGCGGTGACCGCACTGCTGGATCGTGCGCTCGACCCGGATCAGGACCGTCGTCCGTCGGCTGCGGAGTTGGTCGCGGCGTTCGACGGCGGCGGCACACCGGTCTCGGCCGCGCCCGTGCGCTCTGGTGGAGGTGATCGACGGCGCTGGGGTCTCGCCGGCGGGGTCCTCCTGGTGGTCGCGCTCATGGGCACGGTGCTGGCCGTTGGCCGCTGGTCGTCACCCGAGACCGCCGAGGCGCCCGACCTGTGCGCGGCGTTCGGCACGTTCACCCAGCAGCGCCAGCAGCTGTTCGAGCAGGTGAGCACCGACCTGGAACAGGCCCGCACGCCGGTCGACGTGGTGGACCGTCTGCTGGTTCGCTATCCGCAGGAGTGGAGCCGCGCCGCTGCACCATTTCTGACCACCTACGCGGCATCGACCGGCGGATCACTGACCGCCACCGAGTCGCAGTTGTCGCAGTTCACCACCGCGGACGCGCTCCGAGGTCTGAGCGGCGGCAAGCCGTTCGTGTTCGACGGCCAGAGCGGCTCGTTCGACGCGGCATCGGTGCCGGCCGAGTTGCGCGAGCCGGCCGAGGCGTTCTCGGTGGCGACCACCGCGGCCGCGACCGCGTGTCCGAACGAGGTGGTCGATCTGGCGCCGGCGAAGGCCCGGATGTACTCGGCGATCTACGCGAACCTGGCGAACCCGACGTTCATGGACGACTTCTTCACCGACCCACGCTCGTTCGACCTGCTCGGCGAGCAGCAGATCCTGCTCATGGCGACCCTCGCCCGCCCGTTCTTCGAGGGACTGCTCGGAAACCGGCTCGGGTGGTTGCTGCAGCTGCTCGAGCGTTCGCCCGCGGTGCGTTCCGCCATGTCGGTGGAGCATCCTGACATCGTGTTCCAGGCCGCGACGGCGGATCCGGCAGCGTTCGCGGCAGCGCTCGACGACGAGTGGCGCGCCGATCTGCGCGCCGGGCTCGAGCGCATGGGGCCGGCGGAGCGGCAGGGTGTCGAGGCGGCGTTCCCCGAGCAGGTCGCCCTCGTCCGTTCGGAGGGTCGCTGATGTCGAGCGAGTCGATCACCGAGGCGAGTCGCATCGAGGTGGCCCGGAGCGCCGATGAGCAGACCGGTGCGGTGCGCAACATCGATGTGATCGACGTGTCGGCCGCGACGTCGGCACGGGTGCGCATCGAGCGCGTGGAGATGTCGCGGTGTTCGGAGTCCGTCGCCCGCCAACTGTTCGACGAGATGGGTCGTGTCGCTGCGGCGGCGGCAACCCCGGAGCTCCCGGCCGGGACGGGCTGGGCAGCCGAGGTGTGGGAGACGCGCTGGCCGGGCATCCGGTCGGTCGATGCGTACGTCGCCCGGGCCGCCGGCGAACTGGTCGGGTTCATGTTGTGCACCACCGTGAGGGTGGGCGGTCGCCGGGCGCTCTACCTGCAGGCGGCCTACGTCCACCCGGCGCTCCAGGGCCGGGGCATCGGCTTCGCCATCAACGCCCGTGTGGTGTTCCGCGAGCTGTGCTCACACCCGTTCGCCCGTCGCTACATGGTGAGCGACATGATGAGCCCGGTGGCACTCGCCGGCTGGAGGGCGAGAGTGTCGAGTCGCGACGACTTCTACCCGGCCATGGACGGAGCGCCGGCGACCGAGCCGATGCAGGCGCTCGCGCTCGATGCCGCGCGCACGCTGTACCCGGACCTCGCCTTCGACGTGGACAGCGGTGTGCTGCACGGTCGCACCGGACCGCGGCCCGGTGTCTCGACGCGCTCGGGGACGGCGTCGGTCGACGCGTACTACGACCGCTTGGTCGATCCGGCGCAGGGTGACACGGTGCTGGTGGTGGTGAACGGCCGCCGCCGTGAGGTGCTGGCCGGGGCCGGCAAGCTCCTGTCCGCCATCCCGCGGGTGCTGCGGTTCGGTCGTGGCGGGCGCGGGGGAGCGGCGTGAGCGAGTTCGCCGCCCCAACGGCGCGACCCACCCCGCTCGTCGTCGATGGCGTCACGAAGACGTATCGACAGGGCGAGCGTGAGGTCCGGGCGCTCGACCACGTGAGCCTGACGGTCGGCGCCGGTGAGATCGTGGCGCTGCTCGGCAACAACGGTGCGGGCAAGTCGACGCTGATGTCGATCACGGCGGGCCTGCTCGGCGCCGACGCCGGCACCGTGACGGTCGAGGGCGAGCGGGTCACCGATCACGGTGGACGCCCGTCCCACCACCTCGGGCTCGCGCCGCAGGACGGGGCGGTCTACCCGCTGTTGAGCGCACGGAAGAACCTGGAGTACTTCGGTCGGCTCGCCGGGTTGCGCGGCGCAGAGCTGGCGACGCGTGTGGACGAGGTGGCCGGCCATCTGCTGCTCCGCGATCATCTGGACCGGAAGGCCTCGACGCTCTCGGGCGGCCAGCGGCGGCGCCTGCACACGGGCCTCGCGCTCATGCACCGCCCCACGGTGTTGCTGCTCGACGAGCCGACGGTGGGTGTCGACATCGACGCCCGCCTGGAGCTGCTCGACTTCGTCCGAGCCACTGCGGCGCAGGGCGCGGCGATTCTGTACTCGACGCACCAGCTGAACGAGGTCGAGCGCCTCGGCGCCCGCGTGGTGGTCATCGACCGGGGACGCGTGCTGGCCAGCGGATCGGTCGGCGAACTCGTCGCCCAGCACGCCCCGCCGCTCGTGGACCTGCGGTTCGACCGGGCCGACCATGAGCTTCCCTCGGACCTGGTCGCCGCGCTCGATCAGTCCGGGTGGACCCCGTCGGGTCAGTACCGCGTCGTCGCCCGACTCGCGGACGAGAACGTGGTGGTCACCGACGTCGTCGAGCACCTCGGGCCGATCGCTCAGTCGGGGTTGCGCGGCGCGTCGATCATCGCTCCCGATCTGGAGAAGGCGTACCGCCGCCTCGTGCGTGGTGCCGATCCTGATGTCGCGCCGACGACCGACGACGTGTCCGGCGACCTGACCGCGTCGACGGACGACGGAGCGTTGCTGCGGTGAAGCAGATCGCGGTGATGGCCCGTCACGAGCTCGACCTGCTGCGAGCCATGTGGCTCCCGGTGATGCTCTACTTCCTCATGCCGCTGGCGATCCTCGCCTTCATCGAGGGCGGGTTCAACGTGTACCTGCAGTTCGAGGATCCGGCGGCGGGGTTCTCGGGCGCGGATCTGGCGGCGCCCGGTCAGGCGACGATGTTCGGGTTCATGAGCCTGTCGACCATCGGGTTCCTGTTCCTCGGTGACCACGGGTGGGGGACGTGGAACCGGGTTCGGTCGCTCGGGGTGCGGCCGTCGCAGATCATGGCCAGCAAGCTCGGCACGGCGTACCTCAACCAGCTGGCGATCTTCGCGTTCGTGATGACGGCGGCGTCGCTGCTGTTCGACCTGACCGTACGCGGTCCGCTCATCGCGCTCGTCACCGTCGAGCTGTTCATGGCCGCCGTGACGGTCGGCTACTGCCTGATCGCGTGCGCGGTGACCCGGAACCAGGCGGAGTTCAACGCGTTCGCGTACCTCGGGGCGCTCGTGCTCGCAGGGCTGGGCGGCGCGCTCACCCCGTTCGAGACGCTGCCGGGCTGGGCGCAGGCCGTCGCCCCGCTCACGCCGACCTACTGGTCGGTGCGGGCATTCCGAAAGGTCATCCTCGAGGGCGTCGGACTGTGGGACGTGCGGGTCGAGCTCGCCGTGCTGACGTTGTTCGCGGCGGTGTTCTTCCTGATCGGCGCCTGGCTGTTCGACGGCAACAAGGAGCGGACCACGTGGGCGTGAGCGCCGATGTGCTCACGGTGGGGTTGTTCGACGACCGTCGCACGCTGCACCCGGGCGACTCGCTGACCTTCGGCCGCCGCGCCGACCTGATGGTCGACGAGAACCCGTTCATGCACCGGGTCGTCGGTCGCTTCACGCACCGCGAAGGCGTGTGGTGGATGCAGAACCACGGGTCGACACTCCGGGTGGAGCTCCACGACGTCGAGTCCGGGGCGCAGTCCGTGGCACCACCCGGCCACCAGCTCCCGGTGACGGCGAGCGTGTTCACGGTCCGCTTCACCGCCGGGCCGACCAACTACGAGCTCGAGGGCGACCGTGACGGGCCGGACCTGATCGTCGACGAGGCCGGCGACGTCCTGGGGACCGCCACCATCGAGTTCGGTTCGGTGCCGCTCTCGCCCGAACAGCACCTGTTGCTCGTGGCGCTGTACGAGTCGAGTGATCGCAACAACGGCGCGATCGAGAGCAGCGCCGTGATCGCCCGACGCCTCGGATGGACCCCCAAGAAGTTCCACCGGAAACTCGACGCCGTCTGCGAGAAGCTCGACCGACAGGGCGTGCGTGACCTCAAGGCGGGCGACGGCTCACTCGCCGACACGCGCCGCAGCGTGCTGGTTCGACACGCGCTCAACGCGGGGCTCATCAGCAACGGTGATCTCGGACTGCTGCACGCCGCTCCGGCACCCCCGGGGGAGTCGGCGGAGTGACCGGAAACGACAGCGTCAGGCCGGCGTGCCGGCGTCGGCGTACATGACGCCCTTCCAGGTGCCGTTGTCGTCGACGAACACGTTCACTCGCTGCGTCTCGGGAGCTTCCTTGCCGTCGACGTCGACGCGACCGCGGTACGTCACGACCAGCACCCCGGGTGTTTCGCTCACCCGGATGTCGTCGGTGGTGGCCTTCGAGTAGCAGACGTTGTCGAGGAGCTCGAGCACCTCGGCCTTGTCCTTCACGCCGCTGGCGGTGATCGACACGAACGAGTCGTCGAGCAGCGCGGCGTAGGCCTGTGCATCCTTGCCGTCACACGTCAGGTTGGCGAAGTACTGCTGCACGAGTTCCTCACCGGTCCGCTGTGCCTCCTCGCTCGTCACGGAGCTCGCCGGCGTCGTCGGTGCCGCGGTGGGGACGGTGGTTGTGGTGGTGGAGCTCGGTGCCGTGGTCGTGCTCGCCGCCACGTCGGACGCGATGGGTGCTGCCGATGCGAACAGCACGCCCCGCCAGGTGCCGCTGTCGTTGACGAACACGTTCACCCGCTGGCTGGGCGGCTGGCTCACACCGTTGGAGTCGACCTTGCCGACGTACGGCACGACGAGCACGCCGGAGGTCTGGTGTGCCCGGATGTCGCTGACGGCCGGGTTCTCGAAGCAGTTCGTCTCGAGCAGCTTCAGCACCGCGGCCCGGTCCTTGACTCCGGTGGCGGTGACGGACACGAACGAGTCGTCGAGCAGCGCGGCGTAGGCCTCGGCGTCCTTCCCCTCGCACGTCAGGTTGGCGTAGTACTCGCGCACGAGCTCCTCGGCGGTCGTCTGGACCGCGGCCTCGGGCAGGGTCCCGGCCGATGTCGCGCCGGTCGTCGTGGTCACCGACTCG
>CAJBIS010000065.1 GCA_903953195.1 uncultured Actinomycetes bacterium | reverse complement strand
TCCACGAGCGACTCGGCCTCGGCCTGGGTACGTGCGACGTCGATGAACCGCTCGCTGATGTCGACGCCGACACAGCGGATGCCGCGCCGGGCGAACTCGAGTGCGTGGCGTCCCGGACCGCACCCGACGTCGAGCACCCGGTCGCCGGGTGAGAGGTCGAGGGCGTCGAGCAGGAAGCCGACCTCCTGAGCGGTGCCCATGGTGAACGAGTACCGCAGGTACGCAGGACCGAGGTGGTCGGCGAGGTCCTCGAACCAGTGGCGCCCGCCGACGTCGGCCCCGGCCGGCGTGGCAGCAGGGTCGCTCACGACTTCGCGGCGGCCCAGGATGAGCCGACGGCCAGATTGACCTCGAGCGGCACATCCAGGTCGAACGCGTTCGACATGGCGTCGCGCACCGCGGCCTCGGCGGCGTCGCGCTCACCCGGCGGCACCTCGAGCAGGACCTCGTCGTGCACCTGCAGGATGAGCTGACTCTCGAGCGACCCGGCGTCGAGCCCGCGGTCGAGTCGCACGAGCGCCACCTTGAAGATGTCAGCGGCCAGCCCCTGGATCGGGGCGTTCATGGCCTGCCGCTCCCCCGCCAGCCGTACGTTCCGCTGACCCGAGGCCAGTTCGGGGATGCGTCGACGGCGGCCGAACACCGTCTCGGTGTAGCCGCGGTCGCGCGCCTCGGCGACGGTGCGTTCCATGAACTCGTGCACGCTCGGGAACGCCTCGAAGTAGGCATCGAGGATCTGCTGCGCCTCACCCGTCGGAATCCCGAGGCGCTGCCCGAGACCGTAGGCCTCCATTCCGTACGCCAAACCGTACGAGACCATCTTCGCCTTGGAGCGCTGCTCGGTGTTGACCGCGTCGGGTTCGACCTCGAACACGCGAGCCGCGGTGCGGTTGTGGATGTCCTCGCCCGAGGTGAACGCCTCGATGAGCCCCGGGTCGCCGGACAGGTGGGCGATGCAGCGGAGCTCGATCTGGTTGTAGTCGGCGACCAGGAACTCCCAGCCGGAACGCGGGACGAACGCCTCGCGGAACCGCCTGCCCTCCTCGGAACGGACCGGGATGTTGTGCAGGTTCGGCGCATCGGATGAGAGCCGTCCGGTGCGCGCCACGGTCTGGTTGAACGTGGCGTGGATCCGGCCGTCGGGCGCGACCTCGGCGAGCAACCCCTCGCCGTAGGTGGATCGCAGCTTCTCTACCTCGCGGTATCGCAGCAGGTGGGCGACGATCGCGTGATCGTCTCGCAGCTTCTCGAGCGTGGCCTGGTCGGTCGAGTACCCGGTCTTCGTCTTCTTCTGGGGCGTGAGGCCCAGTTCGTCGAACAGCACCGTCCGCAGCTGCGGGGTCGAGTTCACGTTGAAGTCGTGGCCCGCCTCGCGGATCACTGCGGCCCGTTCGGCATCGGCCTCGGCGGTGAGGGACTCGTTGAGGGCCCGCAGGACGTCCACGTCGACACCGATGCCGAGATGCTCCATGCGGGCCAGCACGCGGACGAGCGGCACCTCGATGTCGCGGTTCAGGCCGTCGAGCCCCTGCGCCTCGAGCGCGTCGGCCATCGGCCCCACGAGCGCGGCGACGCCGAGCGCCTCGCGGGCGGCGTCGCGAGCGGGATCGGCCTCGCCACCACCCAGATCGAGCTGTCCCGCGGGCACGTTGTCGTCGCCGGCGAGTTCGGCGCCCACGTGACGGCGCAGCAGGTCGGCGAGCGTGTAGGCGGTGTCGGCCGGATCGAGCAGATAGGCGGCCAACTTGGTGTCGAGTTGCAGGGACGTCAGGTCGGCGCCGGCGTCGAGCAGCGACCGCACGAGCGGCTTCGCGTCGTGGGCGACGACGGACGGCTCGCCGCACAGCACCGAGTTCGCCGCCGCGGACTCCTGCGCCAGCAGCTCCGCCGGGATGAACACGGCGTCGCCCGTCGTGGCGTCGGCGACGAACGCCACGCCGAGCAGTTCGCTGCGCCCCGGTTCGCCGACCCACGAGCCGGCGACGGCGACCTGCGCGGCACGGGCGAGCCCACCGAGTGCGGCCGCGGCGTCACCCCGGCTCGACGGAACGGTCACCTCGGCCTCGAGCACCGCGGCCGCCGGCGCCTCGGCCGCGACGACCTCGTCACCGAAGATGTGTGGGAACGCGCTCGGTAGTCGAGTGGCGAGCGACTGGAACTCGAGGAACCGGAAGAGCTCCAGCACCGCGTCCACATCGACCGGGCCCTGTTCGAGGTCGGCGGGTTCGAGGCCGAGCGGGACGTCGCGCACGAGGCGCATGAGCTGCGCGTTGGTCCGCGCCAGGCCTTCGTGCTCCTCGAGGTTCTTCCGCAGCGCCGGGGTCTGCTCCGCGGTGTGGGCGAAGATGCCGTCGAGATCGCCGTAGGTGGTGATCAGCTTGGCCGCGGTCTTCTCGCCGACCTTGGGAACGCCGGGCAGGTTGTCGGACGGGTCGCCGCGCAGTGCGGCGTAGTCGACGTACTGCGCCGGGGTGACACCGGTGCGCTCGAGGATGCCCGCCTCGTCGTACAGGGCGTAGTCCGACACGCCGCGCTTGTTGTAGAGCACCCGGACGTGCGGGTCCTCGACGAGCTGGTAGCTGTCGCGATCGCCCGTGACGATGATGACGTCGTCACCGCCGGCCGCGGCCTGGGTCGCCAGCGTCGCGATCACGTCGTCGGCCTCGAACCCCACCTTGTCGACGATGGGGAGTGCCAGGAGTTCGACCACCTGACGGACCAGCCCCATCTGCTCCCGCAGGATGTCCGGCGTGGCGTCGCGGTTCGCCTTGTACGACTCGAGTTGCTCGTGTCGGAACGTCGGTTCGGGGCGGTCGAAGCTCACGACGACCCGGTCCGGCTGATGATCCCGCACCAGGTTCAACAGCATCGACGTGAAGCCGAGCACGGCGTTGGTGACCTGGCCCGACGCCGTGGACAGGTCGGTGGGGAGCGCGAAGAACGCCCGGTACGTGAGCGAGTTCCCGTCGATGAGCATCACGGCCGACACGACGCGCAGGCTAGACGCCCCCGCCGACACGCCGGACCGGATCAGGTCGGGGGTGTGACCGCCCCGTCGATGACGTCCTGGGCGACGTCTCGCATGGTGCGTCGCTCCTTCATCGCGGTCTTCTGGATGAAGTCGAAGGCGGCCTGCTCGGTCATGCCGCCGCCGTCCATCAGCGCGCCCTTGGCCCGATCGATGACCTTGCGCGACTCGAGCCGCTGCTCGGCCGTCGCCGCCTGGTCGATGAGCGACTGCTCGGACCGGAACCGGGCGAGCGCGACCTCGATGGCCGGCACCAGATCGTGACGTTCGAACGGTTTCACGACGTACGCGTGCACGCCGGCGTCGGCCGACTCCTCGATCAGCTCACGTTGCGAGAAGGCGGTGACGAGCACGACGGCGGACAGGCGGTCGGCCGAGATCTCACGGGCGGCCGAGATGCCGTCCATGCCGGGCATCTTGATGTCGAGCAGCGCGACGTCCGGGCGGAACTCGCGCACGAGCGACACGGCCTCGTCCCCGCGTCCACACTCGGCCACGACCTCGTAGCCCTCCTCGCCGAGGAGCTCACGCAGGTCCATGCGGATGATCGCTTCGTCCTCTGCGACGACGACTCGGGTGGGCACCGTTGCCTTCCGTTCTCCGGGTTGCTCTCGACAGCCGACCGTGCGGCACCGGAGCTCGCTCCGGTGGCGTCAGTGTAGGCACACCGTCGGCGGTGACCGTCGTTCCTCGCGACGGTCGACGGGGCCGAAGCGACGCTGCAGGCCGGCGGGTTCAGGTCGCCCGGGCGGCGAGCATCTGGTCGAGCAGCTCGTCCTGTTCGGCCTCGAGTCGGGCGATCTGCGCCGCGAGCTCCTCGCGGTGGCGGGCCATGGCCGTGCTGGTGCGCTCCGCGTCACGGTGCTCGACGTCCGCCAGCGGCGTCTCCGACACCAGCGAGCGGATCCGGGTGTCATCGGCGATGTCGCTCAGGTGCGCGAGCTGCTCGTCCGCCACGGCGAGTTCGCCGCGCAGCTTCGTCAGTCGTCTCGCCAGCACCCGGAGTCTCCGCTCCACGAACATCGCCACGGCGTGAGTCTAGGGAGCACCGGGACCGTTGACAGGTCGACGGCTCCCGCCGGAGCAGACTGAGGCCGTGCAGGACGGCCGCGACGAGGACGACTGGGGCATCACCGACGGCTGGTGGGACACCTCCGGAGCCTGGCACGCGACCCCGGACGCCACCCGAGCTGCGCTCCACCGCGCGCTCGGCGAGCGCGACCGCGAGGAGTCCGGCAGCTCGACCTGGTTCGTCCGGCCGGGTGAGACGCATCGGTTGTGGTCGCCCGGCGACCTGCGTCTCGAGGACGGCACCATGCTCGCCGGCATCGAGCAGTTGCCGCCGGACCTGCCGCTCGGCGCGCACGAACTCTGGTCCGATGGGCCACACCTCACGAGGTTGTTCGTCATCCCGCACACCACTCGGGCGCTGCGACGCGGGTGGGGCTGGGCGGTGCAGGTCGCCACCTCGCGCTCGACCGGGTCGTGGGGCGTCGGCGATCTCGCCGATCTGCGGCTGCTTGCCGAGTCCAGCCGGGGTGCCGGCGCGTCGATGCTCGCCCATTCACCGCTCGGCGACACCGTGCCGGTCCTGCCCCAGCAGCCCTCGCCGTACTTCGCGTCGTCGCGGCGGTTCCACTCGCCGCTGTACCTGCGCGTCGAGGACGTCGTCGGCGCCGCCCACGCCGGCGAGACCGTTGCGGTCGCCGCCGCTGCGGGACGGGAACTCAACCGCGGCGCACGCATCGACCGCGACCGGGTGTGGGACCTCAAACTGGGCGCACTCGAGGCGATCTGGTCGGCGTCGAGCGCGCCCCGCTCGTTCGTCGCCGCCGCGCCGGACGACCCGCTGCTCGTCGAGCACGCGACGTTCAGTGCACTCGCGGAAACCCACGGCGGCGGACGGGGTTCGTTTCCCGATGACTGCGCACGTCCCGGGTCGCCCGGCGTCGCCGTGTTCGCGGCGCGCCACGGCGAGCGCATCGACTTCTGGACGTGGGTGCAACTCGAACTCGACCGCCAGCTCGCTGCGGCCGCGACCGCGATCCCGCTCGTCGCCGACCTCCCGGTCGGATTCGACCCCGACGGCGCCGATGCCTGGTCGGACCACCATCTGCTCGCCCCCGACTGTCGGATCGGCGCCCCGCCCGACGCGTTCAATCAGCTGGGGCAGGACTGGGGGCTCCCGCCCTACGTGCCGTGGCGGCTGCGCGACGCGGGCTACGTCCCGTGGCTCGAGACGCTGCGCCGAAACCTGCGTCACGCCGACGCGCTCCGCATCGACCACGTGATGGGGCTGTTCCGGCTGTACTGCATCCCGCCGGAGTGTTCGCCGGCGCAGGGCGCGTACGTCCGCCAGTTCGGCACCGAGCTCCTGGACCTCGCCTGCATGGAGGCCGAGCGAGCCGGTGCGGCGCTGATCGGCGAGGACCTCGGCACGGTCGAGCCCGAGGTGCGCGCCGCGCTCGGTGAGCGAGGCGTCTCGGGCTACCGGGTCGCGTGGTTCGAGGAGCACCCGCCCGAGTCGTGGCCGGAGCGAAGCGTGGCGATGCTGACCACCCACGACCTGCCGACCGTCGCCGGCGTGGTCACCGGGGCCGACGAGACCGATCGCATCGCTGCCGGCCTGGCGCCCGACCCGGATGACCTCGAGCTGCTGCGGGCCCGGATGGCCCAGCTGATCGGCCACCCGCTCCCTGCACCGGCCGCAGCGGACGCCGACACACTCACCCGGGTGGTGGTCGACGCGTACGACCGGCTCGGCCACGCCGGGAGCGACCTGGTGCTGGCATCACTCGAGGACGCCATGTTGGTGGAGCACCGCCCGAATCTCCCGGGCACGACCACGGAGCACCCCAACTGGTCGGTGGCACTCCCGCGCCCTGTCGACGCGGCCGGGAACGCGTCGGTCGAACAGGTGACGCGGACGGTGAACGGCGCACGACGGGACTGACGATTCGGGAGCGACTACCACTTGGTGTCGTCGCGCGATGCCCCCGGTAGGATCCGCGCCGTGAGCACGACCTCCCCCGACGGGCTCGACACGCCTGATGCATCGCAGCCGTCGCTGCGCATCACCGAGGTCGACGTCCGTCCCGACCGGGTCGAGATCCTTCACGACGAGGCAACCGCCACGAGCGCCGACGCCGCAGGTTCGGCCGGCGGTCACGACGTCGACCACGTCGCCGGGATCACCCAGATCGTCGGCACGGCGCTGCGCACCATCGCCGAGGCCCCGCACGACGACCTCGACACCGTGCTCGACCGCGTCCTCGGTGAGGTTGGCACCTTCTGTTACGTCGACCGCGCCTACATCTACCGGTTCGACGACGATCGAGCGACGCTGAGCAACACCCACGAGTGGTGCAGCGACGGCGTCGAGCCGCAGCGAGACCAGCTCCAGGGGCTCGATCCCGACAGCGCCGACCACTGGCACGAGGCGTTCGAACGTGACGAGCAAGTCTACGTGCCGTCGACGAGTTCGCTCGACACCGGCCACCCGTTGCGTGCTGCGCTCGAGCCGCACGGCATCGAGACGATCATCGTGTCGCCACTCCGTACCGGTGGCGAGCTGCTCGGTTTCATGGGCTTCGACTCGACGCAGCACCCCTCGGACCTCACGGCCCAGGACCTCGAGATCATGCGGATCCTCGCCGACACCATCGCCAATGCCATCGGGCGCACTCGTGCCGAGGACCGACTCCGCCGCGTGGAACTGGTCGACCCCCTGACCCAGTTGCCGAACCGGATCATGTTCACCGAGCTGGTGGAGCAGACGATCGCTGCCAGTCGCGCCGCAGCACGCGTCGGTGGGGCTCGCGACCTCGACGTCAGCCCGGGCTCCGCGGACCGGAGGCGCTCCGAGTCGGACTCCACCGCCATGGTCGGCGTCATCGACCTCGACCAGTTCGTGCGGGTCAACGAGGCCCTCGGCTTCGCCGGTGCCGACGAGGTGCTCACCACCATCGCTGCGGTGCTCCGCCAGGCGCTGCGCCCCGAGGACCATCTCGCCCGCATCGGCGGCGACGAGTTCGCCGTTCTGATCGACGGTGGCATCGAGGACGACGCCGAGGC